>NZ_DKJS01000041.1:30676-124273 GCF_002455205.1 Lysinibacillus sp. UBA6686
AAGAACTTGCTCAGGTGTCCCCCAAAACTGCTCGGGTATGGAAAGAACTTGCTCAGGTGTCCCCAAAACTGTTCGGGTATGACAAGAACTTGCTCAGGTGTCCTCAGGAACTGCTCGGGTATGGCAAGAACTTGCTCAGGTAGCTCCCAAAACTGCTCGGGCAGCGCAAGAACTTGCTCAGGTGGTTCCCAGAACTGCTCGGGTATGGCAAGAACTTGCTCAGGTGTCCCTCAAAACTGCTCGGGTAGGGGAAAAACTTGTTCAGGTGATTCCCAAATTGCTCGGGTAAGGCAAGAACTTGCTCAGGTGTCCCTCAAAACTGCTCGGGTATGGCAAGAACTTGCTCAGGTGGTTCCCAAAACTGCTCGGGTATGGCAAGAACTTGCTCAGGTGTCCCCCAAAACTGCTCGGGTAGGGGAAAAACTTGCTCAGGTGGTTCCCAAAACTGCTCGGGTATGGCAAGAACTTGCTCAGGTAGCTCCCAAAACTGCTCAGGCAGCGCAAGAACTTGCTCAGGTAGCCCCAGGAACAGCTCGGTCAAGGCAAGAACTTGCTCAGGTTGCTCCACAAACTGCTCGGTCAGGGCAAGAAACGGCCAAGCAGTCCCAAAACAGTTATCGAAAAACGGCTGGATTTTTAGATTTTAAATTGTTGCAACTGACTGTTTAGCTCTTCGGACAAACCGGCGAGCTGGTTTGCGCTTCTTGAAATTTCATCCATAGTACTTGCGGTTTCCTCTATGGTTGCTGTTGTTTGCTCCACACCTGCCGCAGATTCTTGGGAAATCGAGGCCATTTCATCGACAGAGGTATTGACGGATTCAGAGTTTTGAGCTAGCTTATTTAAATTTTCCGATATGGCGTTAATATTGAGAATCATATCCTCAACTGCACCTGATATCTGTTCAAAGGTTTCATTTGTCTGATTTAATTGGGTTGAACCTTTTTTTACTTCCTCATAGCCTGATTGGAGTGCTGCTGTTACATTGCCAGTCTCTCCTTGGATGCGGTTAACGATTGTTGAAATATCTGTCACGGAGAATTGGACTTGTTCAGCCAGCTTACGCACCTCGTCGGCTACTACTGCGAAGCCCTTTCCATGTTCTCCTGCGCGAGCTGCTTCAATGGCAGCATTTAAAGCAAGCAGGTTTGTTTGATTTGAGATATCATCAATAACCGAAACTAGCTTGGAAATTTCCGCGGATTGCTCGTTTAAACTTTCCACTTTTCTTACTGAATTTAAAACAATTTCATTTATCGCGTTCATTTGATGTGTAGATTGGATCATTAAATTTTTACCTGTCGAAGTTAAGCTTTGAACATGGCCTGAATGCTTGTTCAATTCAATGCCCTCTTTTGTCATATCATGAATACGGTGTTGGAATGATGTCATTGTTTCCGCTAAATCACTTGCAGTAGATGCCTGTGTTTCAGTACCAGAGGCAAGCTCCTGCATTGTTACAGTTATTTGCTCTGTTCCCGTTTGGACCTCATTGGCAGATTGAGCAAGCTCCTCGCTACTTGCTGCTACAGTTTCTGAAACAGTATGAATCGAGCTAATTGTTTGCTTTAATTTTTTATTCATTTCATTTGCGGCCTGCATTAATTGACCTATTTCATCCCGTTGATCTATAAATAGTGGCTCATGGCGGAGATTTCCATTTGCTAATTCTCCCATACGCTCTGAAACAATCGAAATGGGCTTTGAAATTTTACTTGCAGTTATAATGGCAATAACAATGCCAGCAACCGTCAAGACAATACTAGCTATTGTGCCAATAGTTTTATTACTGGAACTTGTAGAGACAACTTCATTCCCTACGTTGGTAATAGATTCAGAACGATTATTGGCTAATTCCTCATAACCGATGCGAACTTCCGTTACAAGATCATTAATGGCTGTTAAATTTTGTAATGCTAATTCTTTATCACCTCTTTTATAGACATCAAATACTTGAGTATTTACACGATTACTCCATTCCCGTGCCATTGTTACTAGTTTTTCACGCTCTGGTGTATTTTCAAATTTTTCTACAATACTATTGCTTTCCTCTGCAATTTGCCGGTATTGATTGAACGTCTCTATGTATTTTTCATCGCCTGATACAACATAGCTTAAAGCCGATGATAATCGAACACTCATAGACATGGCTAAATTTTTACTGGCTGTCATAACAATTAAATCTTCGGTTACTAGACCCTTTGCCTGCTTCTCCATCTGAGTATTAGAAAGGTAAGTATAGGTTATGAAGCAAAAAACAAAAACTAACAATAGAAGAAATGCACCTAAAATCCTTGCTTTAAGTGTTTTAAACTGAAATATCCCTTTCATCTTTCCCATCCTTTTTCGTGTTTAATAATCCGCATAACATGCAAATTGTTATAGTACAAATATTATTTTATAACTAAATCAGTGTATAAATAAGTACTTTTAGTGGGAAAATTTAAAATAGTTTTTTAGTACAATAATAAATAGAGGAAAATTTAGTGAGTAGTGAAATGTATATGCTCCTAAAATATTCCTGAAAAAATTCACTGCTTGTTAAGTATTTCTACCTAAATAAAAAAAGCACTTGCTGCAAAAACATCAAGTGCTACTCAATTATTGTTTTGCCTTTGCCTTTTTGGCTAGTCGTTCCCATTGTAATAATGAAGGATATGGATCGAATGCCCATTCTGTGCGTCCATTGAATTTATAGATACCATAATGCAGATGGGGTGGGAATTTACCTGAAGTACCTTCCTTGCCATAGCCAGAGCTTCCTACATAACCAAGAACAGTGCCAGGCTCGACAATGTCACCTACTTCAATATCCTTATGATAGCTACCAAGATGGGCATAATAGTGATATGAATTATGATTATCGCGGATGCCTATTCGCCAGCCACCGAATTGATTCCAGCCTTTTATTTCCACCACTCCATATGAAGTAGAAACTACAGGAGTTCCATAACTAGCGAAAATATCTGTTCCTTCATGGATGCGTCGTCCACCCCAGCCTCTGTTATCTCCCCAAGTACCTCGATAACTGTAATCGTAATTTGTAGGAATTGGGAAGGTATGAGCATCGAGTTCGGTTGTTTTAAAATGTCTATACATAGTGGAGATGGTGAAGATTTGATTAACAGCTTCCTCACTTCCATAATAATCCCATAAAGCTAATTTAAAATCCTCATCAGTTGTTCCAAATTTGCTTAAAAAATTAGCCATGGAAAATATGACATCTGCATCGTCTGCTGGACTGGCAATACCATCACCATTACCATCGAGACCCATTCCTCCAAAATAGCTTATCGTTTCGGGAGAGGTATCCTCTTTTATAGGATTTAAAGCGCCTGACCAATATTCATCGGAAAATTGTATGGCGATAATACCATCTCTTTTTGGTATATCCTTACGAACGGATTGTAGATTACGCTCATATTGGTCAATGGCTGCTAAAAAATGCCAAGGAATGAGTAATTCACCAAATTGGACAAAATAGGTCATGCGTTGCTGTATAATTTCTTCTTCTGAGGGTTTATCATTTGCCAAAGCAATGGTGGGGCTAGTATAACTCCATAATAATATCCATGATAAAAGAAAAATAAAATGGCGATTCAATAATGGACCTCCTTTCTAACGTTAGAATAACCGAAATTTTTTTCTTCATTCAGTACTTTTTGTGGGAAAAGAAGTGAATTGCTGTAGTCCGTTACTAAAATAAACTAATATCGTGCAGCCAATAATTTCATGGGTAAATAGAACAATAAGAAGAAACTTTGGCAAAGAAAAAGTATTGGGTATCATAATGTCATTTACTTCATACTATGTTATAAATCAAGCCCTGAATGGAGGGAAGGCTATCAACATTTTAGATAAAGTGAAAAACTATCGCGAAGAAGAAAATCGGCTGAAGTGGGAAGGGACATTTGCAGATTATTTAAGCATCATTAAGGAAAGACCTGAAGTTGCACAAACAGCCCATTCACGCGTCTACAATATGATAAAAAGTGCTGGTGTAGAGGAACGCGATGGGCAAAAAATGTACAAATTTTTTGGGCAAGAAATTTTTGGGCTTGAAACAGCAATTGAAAGACTGGTGGAGGAATATTTCCATCCAGCAGCACGAAGATTAGATGTGAGGAAGCGTATTTTGTTATTAATGGGACCCGTAAGTGGAGGAAAATCAACAATCGTGACCTTGTTAAAACGCGGGCTTGAGCAATTTTCGCGAACAGATGAAGGCGCAGTTTATGCAATTAAGGGATGTCCAATGCATGAGGATCCACTACATTTGATTCCTCATCATTTGCGTAATGAATTTTTTGAGGAGTATGGCATAAGAATTGAGGGAAGCTTATCACCTTTAAATACGATGCGTCTTGAAAAGGAATACGATGGGCGTATTGAAAATGTGATGATTGAACGTATAACTTTTTCAGAAGACAAACGTGTAGGTATTGGTACATTTACACCATCAGATCCTAAATCACAGGATATTGCAGATTTAACAGGTAGTATTGATTTCTCCACAATTGGAGAGTTTGGTTCAGAATCGGACCCTCGAGCTTACCGCTTTGACGGGGAACTAAATAAGGCAAATAGAGGTATGATGGAATTTCAGGAAATGTTAAAGCTTGATGAGAAATTCTTATGGAATTTATTATCTTTAACACAGGAAGGGAATTTCAAAGCAGGTCGATTTGCATTAATTAGTGCTGATGAATTAATCGTAGCGCATACAAATGAAACGGAATATCGTTCATTTATTTCCAATAAAAAAAATGAGGCGCTACATTCCCGTATTATTGTTATGCCAATTCCGTATAACTTGAAAGTTAGCCAGGAAGAGCATATTTATGAAAAGATGATAAAAGAAAGTGATATGTCCCATGTGCATATTGCGCCACATGCATTAAAGGCCGCAGCAATCTTTTCGGTTCTCACAAGACTAGAAGTACCGAAAAAGCAAGGTGTGGATCTTATAAAAAAAATGCGCCTGTACGACGGAGAAAATGTGGAGGGATTTAATTCCGTTGACTTAGAGGAGCTTAAAAAAGAGTTCCCAAATGAAGGCATGAACGGTATTGATCCACGCTATATCATTAATCGTATTTCTTCGGCTATTATTCGCAAAGAGATACCATCTATTAATGCATTAGATGTCTTACGGGCACTGAAAGATGGATTGGATCAACATGCTTCCATTTCTCAAGAGGATCGCGAAAAATATATGAATTACATTGCGGTTGCTCGTCGTGAGTACGATGAAATTGCTAAAAATGAAGTACAAAAGGCCTTTGTCTATTCGTATGAGGAATCGGCAAAAACATTGATGAACAATTATCTTGATAATGTAGAGGCGTTTTGTAATAAAAATAAAATTTTAGATCCATTGACTGGGGAGGAAATGAATCCTGACGAAAAATTAATGCGCTCAATTGAAGAGCAAATTGGTATTTCAGAAAATGCAAAAAAAGCATTCCGTGAGGAAATATTAATTCGGATTTCTGCGTATGCTCGAAAGGGTAAGCGTTTTGATTACAATTCTCATGAAAGATTACGAGAGGCGATTCAGAAAAAATTATTTGCAGACTTAAAGGATGTCGTGAAAATTACAACATCTTCAAAAATGCCGGATGAATCACAGCTTAAGAAAATTAATGAGGTTGTTGCAAGATTAGTCGATGAGCATGGCTATAATACAGCATCTGCTAATGAATTGCTGCAATATGTAGGTAGTCTGCTAAATCGATAAGCAAGTTTGATAGGAGTAATAGGAGTGTCCCAATTTAAGGGCCACTCCTTTTATCTTCATACTAAAAAAAACGAACATAATTGATTTCTCGAAAAATGTTCAAGAAAGAGGATTTCTAGCATAGTATAGAAAAAGCGAATTTGAGCAGATGGGTGAGGATAAAAATGACTGAACACGAAAACAAACGCTTTGTCATCTCTCAGGAAAATTGGTCCCTCCATCGTAAAGGGCACCAGGACCAGCAACGTCATATGGAAAAGGTAAAAGATGCAATCAAGAATAATTTGCCTGATTTAGTTAGTGAGGAAAGTATAGTCATGTCCAATGGCCGTGATGTTATAAAAATTCCTATCCGTTCACTGGATGAATATAAAATTCGGTATAACTATGATAATTCAAAGCATGTTGGGCAAGGACAAGGAGACAGTAATGTAGGGGATGTAGTTGCTCGCGAGCCAGGCAGAGGCAATCAAGCTGCTGGTAAAGGGAAGGAAGCTGGTGATAAGCCAGGTCAAGACTATTATGAGGCTGAGGTAAGCATTGAAGAGGTCCAAAAAGTCTTATTTAATGAGCTAGAGCTACCTAATCTACAACAAAAAGAAAAAGCAGATATTAAAACTGAAAAAATCGAATTTAACGATATTCGGAAAAAAGGTCTTATGGGAAATGTTGATAAAAAACGCACAATTCTAAATGCACTTAAGCGCAATGCGATGCAAGGAAAACCAGAAATAACGCCAATTCATAATGATGATTTACGTTTTAAAACATGGGATGAGGTTGAGAAGCCCGAATCCAAGGCAGTTGTCCTGGCGATGATGGATACGAGTGGATCGATGGGTTCCTTTGAAAAATATTGTGCGAGAAGCTTCTTCTTCTGGATGACGAAATTTCTACGTTCTAAGTATGAAACAGTGGAAATTGAGTTTATTGCCCATCATACAGAGGCAAAAGTGGTTACGGAGGAAGAATTTTTCACAAAGGGAGAAAGTGGTGGCACTATATGTTCGTCAGCCTATATAAAAGCGCTGGAGCTAATTCGAGAAAAGTATAACCCTACTCGCTACAATATTTATCCAGTGCATTTTTCAGATGGTGAGAACATTTCAATGGATAATGAAAAATGCTTGAAGCTGGTTAACGAGTTAATGGAAGTTTCGAGTATGTTTGGATATGGTGAAGTGAATCAGCATAATCGTTTTTCTACACTAATGTACACCTACAAAAAGATAGATGATCCGAAATTTAGGTATCATATTTTGAAAAAGAAAGGCGATGTGTATGATGCCTTAAAGAGCTTTTTCAAAAAAGATGAGGAATAAATCAAAAAGTTTCAAGCCTATATGTTCAAAGGAGGGGGCAGAAAAAATGGAGATGAATGAGCTGCATCGAGCGATTGATGAAATTACCGAAATTGCCTCAGGCTTTGGCTTAGATTTTTTTCCAATGCGTTATGAAATTTGTCCAGCAGATATAATCTATACCTTCGGCGCATATGGTATGCCTACACGGTTTTCACATTGGAGCTTTGGGAAACAGTTTCATAAAATGAAGCTCCAATATGATTTAGGACTAAGTCAAATATATGAGCTAGTGATTAATTCGAATCCATGCTATGCATTTTTGCTTGATACAAATACCTTAACACAGAATAAACTAATTATTGCTCATGTGTTGGCACATTGTGATTTCTTTAAAAATAATGTACGCTTCTCTAATACTAGAAGAGATATGGTGGAGAGTATGACGGCCACAGCTGAACGGATTGCTGGCTATGAAAGAGACTATGGCAAGGATGAGGTTGAAAAGTTCTTGGATGCAGTTTTAGCAATTCAGGAGCATATCGATCCATCTATTTTACGTCCAAAGCTATCCTGGGATACAGAGGAAGAATTTGAAGAGGAAATTATCCCCACAAAATCACCTTATGATGATTTGTGGAATTTAGACAATAAGGAAAAACAATCAAGTCCAATTCGTCGGAAAATAAAGCAATTTCCGCCAAAGCCGGAAAAGGATCTATTATTATTTTTAGAGGAGCATAGCCGTGAGCTAGAAAATTGGCAGCGAGATGTGTTGACGATGATGCGAGAAGAGATGCTCTATTTCTGGCCACAGTTAGAAACAAAAATTATGAATGAGGGCTGGGCTTCCTATTGGCATCAGCGCATTATGCGAGAGCTTAAACTCACAACAGCGGAAACAATCGAATATGCAAAATTAAATGCGGGCGTAGTGCAGCCCTCAAAGACGTCTATAAATCCTTATTATCTAGGTGTGAAAATATTTGAGGATATTGAAAATCGTTATAATCATCCAACAGAAGATATGAAAAAGCTAGGTATTCAACCGCATTCAGGTAGGGAGAAAATGTTTGAGGTAAGGGAGATAGAATCCGATATTTCCTTTATTCGCAACTATTTAACAAAGGATTTAGCAAAACAAGAGGATCTCTATTTGTTCCAGAAAAAGGGGAATGAATACCGTATTACAGATAAGGAATATGAGATGGTAAGGGATCAGCTCGTTTCTATGCGTGTTAATGGAGGATTTCCTTATATTGTCGTCAAAAATGGAGATTATCTTCGAAATGGGGAGCTTTATTTAGTACATGGCTATGAGGGAATGGAGCTAGATCCACACTATTTAGAAAATGTCCTACCGTATATTTACCAGCTTTGGGGCCGCCCTGTACATTTAGAAACATATGTTGAAGGTAAGCCAGTATTATATTCATATGATGGCACAAAGAATTATAAACGAAATGTATGAGCAGGCTCTTTCAAACCAAAAGCTTCTATTTGTTGGAATACTACAAATAGAAGCTTTTATAGTGTTGAAAAACTAAATGGTCAAAGGTCTCTTTGTGAATATTTAGTCAAAATGAAGGTGATTTCCGTTCCAGGCTTCGGCAAATGTTTTCTGTAGCGAAAGCAAAGCGACAGCCACAAACCACTCAAGCGTAACGGAGATTAACCCGTCGTTTTGAAAAAGGGATATACTTTTTAATTTGTCACCTTGATTTCATTGACATAATAGTATTTCAACAACATGAAAGCTTCTATTTGTTGGAATACTACAAATAGAAGCTTTTATTGTTCAGTATATTAAAGCTTATACTTATTCATTCTCCTCTTCATTACTTTCACTATGGTTAGAGGATGAATGGATATCGCTGTCAATTACGAGACTATCCCTTACTTTTATTCCTTGTTGTCCTCCAGCTTCATCATTATCATTCCCAGCTATACCGCTGCGACCATTTCCATCGGCGAATTGAGAGTTTACGTTTCTAGTGCTGCCGTTAATTGCATTTTGACCGCCTTGGTTGGCATTAGTACCTACATCCTTATTGATTTGCCCACCACCCTCAGCCCTTTGTTCAAAATGGATATCCGTATTCCCGATGTTAAAAGTAAAATTGATGGTAATATGATTTTTGGCTGGATCCTTTGAGTGTTCATTATCACGTTTATGATCAGACATAGTTTTCACTCCCTTCATTTTAGTATCATTATTAAGATATTAATATTTTTCGAACTTACTTGTATAGGTAGCCATATAATGAATAAATAATACAGAGTATAAGACAATACTGAAAGCTGCCCCTTATCATATAAAGTTTGTTAAAATAAATAGGATTTGAATATTTAAAGAACTGGAACGGTGAATCAACTTTGAGAACATTTAAAAAGGTTTATATAGAGATAACAAGTGTCTGTAACTTAGCCTGTAGTTTTTGTCCGCCAACTGCCCGTGCAAAGGGTCTGATAAAAGTAGAACAATTTAATCACATACTGGATGAAATACGTCCGCACACAAAATATATTTATTTGCATGTAAAGGGAGAGCCACTGTTACATCCCCGAATTGACCAGCTGCTTGATGCTGCACATGCAAAAGGTTTTAAAGTAAATATTACAACAAATGGGACGCTGATTAAAAAGAATCGTGAAAAGCTACTAGGAAAACCAGCCTTACGTCAAATCAATTTCTCTTTACATAGCTTTGATGGACATGAGGGATCAGAAAATCGGGAAAAATATTTAGGAGATATATTGGATTTTGTTCGTGCTGCGCGAGAATACAATACAATTATTTCCTACCGTTTATGGAATTTACAAAAAGACCATGTCTCTGATATTGCTGCTCGTAGAAACCGTGAAACATTGGAAGTTCTAGAAAATGAATACCATCTAGACTATCACATAGAAGAAAAAGTGCAGCCTGGTAAAGGTGTAAAAATTGCTCCTAATATTTATTTGAATCAGGATCATGAATTTAGATGGCCAAGCTTACTTGCCCCTGAGGATGAAGGCAAGGGTTTTTGCCATGCACTTCGAAGCCAGGCAGCTATTTTAGTGGATGGTACGGTTGTGCCATGCTGTCTAGATGGTGAGGGTGTCATTAATTTAGGAAATGTGCATGATAAATCCTTTGGTGAAATTGTGGAAGGAGAGCGTGCAAATAATATTGTGGATGGTTTTTCACGGAGAGAAGCGGTGGAGGAGCTTTGTAGAAAATGCGGATACCGCCAAAAATTCGGTATGGAATAAAAACTTCAATATGATTCCCATTCAGGGCCCAGTGTTTGTTTTGTCGAATGTATAAGGAAATCTGTGTTTTGAAATTTATTTATGCTAGATAGAGGGCTTTGGTACTTAATAGAAAATTCATCATTGCTTAATTTGTCATTTTATCGCAAAACAGCCCCAATGTTATTGACCATTGGAGCTGTTTTTCTTTGATTGTGAATCAATCGTATCTAAAAAATCCTTCGTAATGCGTACTACGTATTTTACTTCGTCTAAATTACGCTCCCTTAATAATGAACGATGGATATCAAGCATGAGGTTCTTTTCTTCAATATCAGTAACGCCAGATAATTTTTGGAAATTAAAAAGCTCCTCAGGGGCAATATCTAACGCTTTCATTAGTGTTTCTAGAGTACTCAATGTAATATTTGATTGCCCATGTTCAATATTTGAAACTCTACCTTTGCTAAAACCTAATTTTCCCGTTCTTTCTGCCACTTCTTCCTGACTAAGTCCCTTGGACACTCTGATAATACGGAGTTGTTCACCTACTAGCTTTAAAAAGTCTGACATATGAATCACCTCTATGTAAAAAGCTAGTGAAAAACCTTAAAAATGCATATACTATTATATTGGTATAATAGAGATTATGTTTCATTAAAATGGTACAATTGATAAAAGGAAGCTCTTATTAAGGCAAGTGGCATGTGAAAAATGAGTTTCCATGTATGTTAGATTGGAGGATTCAAGCATGGTTAAATGTTATCGATTAGATGAGGTAGCTATAATAGAGACTGGCGAAATAGTACCGAAGAAAAAATATTTCTCAAAAAGAGGATCTCCCTTCATTTCAGCAAAATTCTTAAAGCAGCTAATACTAAATGGTAAAATTGCTGAATTACCGAAAATTGATCGTACATATGAAAAATATTTTAAGTGTACAACAGTCCCCGCGAAAACTATCATACTTACGAAAACTAACTTAAATGCTACCAATAAGCAAGTGTATCAGTGTGAAGAAGAAGTATGGATTGCCAAGGATCTCATAGCGATTATTCCAGATGAATCGATTATTTTAAGCGATTATTTATACCATTTTTTGAACTGGTATCGTGTAAATAAAGAATGGTACCATCTACATCAAATTTCCCTTAAAATTCCGAATGTCGAGATTCAATATAGTATGGTACAAATTTTAAATAAAGTGCAGCATTTAATAAACAATAAAGACTTTTTATTGACCCAAATAGATGGGTTACCACAGTATTTCCACCATTTCTCCGTACCGATAGAAGGGCACGCCAAAAATGTATGTCATGGGTTTAATCAGGTTCAGCACCTTTACAATCTTTTGCTATATAGAATTTTTAAGGGCGAATTAGTCAAGGACATACAGGAGACAGACTTTTTTAAAACATTCAGCATTCAGTAGCATAAATAAGTGGTGCGAGCGAGAGAAGTTGAACCCTCGCACCGACTTTTATATATCAATAATAATAGGCAGTATCATTGGTTTTCTTTTTGTTTGTGTAAAAAGATATTGACCAATAGCGCGTTTAATTTCTCTTTTTAAGACATGAATTTGCTGTCTACCTTCCTCTTGTAGCTCATTGACTGTTTCTTTTACAAGAAAATTAACTTTTGTTAAAAGTTCCTCAAAATCTTTTGCATAAACAAAACCTCGTGAAATTGTATCTGGCTCTGAAATAAATGTTCCATCAGCCTTACTAAGTGTTAAAACGATGACTAGCATTCCATCCTCGGAAAGCTGTTTACGATCACGCAGGACAATGCCTTCTACCTCACCGATACCAATGCCATCTACATATGTGTCTCCGGACGGAATTTTTCGGGTTTGTCTAGCCTTTGCATCTTCAATATCAACAACATCCCCGTTCTTCATAATAAAGGTATGTCCTCTTTTGACACCAACAGATTCTGCTAGCAAGCGATGCTGGTGTAACATTCGGAACTCCCCATGAATGGGAATGAAAAATTTAGGCTTCATTAAAGTGAGCATTAGTTTTAAATCCTCCTGATAGCCATGTCCTGAAACATGCATACCTGTATGGCTGGAGGAGCCATAAATAACCTTTGCGCCAAGCTGAAATAAATTATCGACAATGCGTGATACACCCTTCTCATTTCCTGGAATAGGGGATGAGGCTAAAATTACTGTGTCATCAGGTAATATTTTTACCTCACGATGACTACCACTTGCTAGCCGTGATAGAGCTGCTAATGGCTCCCCCTGACTACCAGTACATAGTACGACTACTTCCTCAGGTGAGTGATATTTTACTTCACGAGCATCGATTAACATATCCTCTGGAATGTTTAAATACCCCCGCTCAAGTGCTACATCCACCACATTTACCATGCTACGACCTAGCAATGCAAGCTTTCTATCTGTAGCGATAGTGGCATTGACAATTTGTTGAATACGATTCACATTTGAGGCAAATGTAGAAATAATAATTTTACGCTCGGCATGTAAAAATGCTTCTTCAATATGATCACCGACAAGCTTTTCTGATGGTGTTAACCCCGGTCTTTCGGCATTGGTACTTTCAGAGATTAGAGCCAATACGCCATTTGTGCCGATTTCAGCCATCTTATGAATATCTGCAAACTGATTATTAACAGGCGTTAAATCAAATTTAAAATCCCCAGTGTGTACTACATTTCCCTCAGGAGTATGGAAAACGATTCCTAAACAATCAGGTATACTATGATTTGTTCGGAAGAAACTAACATCAACTTGTCCAAAGTTTAATAATGAATCAGAATGGATTTCTATTAAATCGGTTTCTCGTAAAAGCTTATGCTCTTTTAGTTTTAATTCGATTAATCCAAGCGTAAATCGTGTGGCATAAATAGGAACATTCAACTTTTTTAAAAGGTAAGGAATTCCTCCAATATGATCCTCATGCCCATGTGTCACAATCAATGCTTTAATTTTTTCTTTGTGTTCCTGTAAATACGTAATATCAGGGATGATTAAATCAATTCCCAGCAAGCTTTCGTCTGGAAACTTTGCACCACAGTCAATGATTAGCATTTCGTTTCCATACTGTACTACATACATATTTTTGCCAATTTCGTTAATGCCACCTAAAGCAAAAATAGATAATAAATTGTTTTTTGTGGACAAGTGTATCCCTCCAATTCTTTTTGTTGCTTCAGCATTATGTAGTATAGCTATAAGCGTTTCATCCTATACGAAAAGACAATTAGAGGGATTAACTTTCATCCAATCATTAATATTAGATTTTTAAGAAGAATAGAATAGAGCAACGAACAGAATAAAGGAGATGTAATGTTGTCGAATTACTTACAGCATGCAGTATTTGAGCATCGGTTTTGGCTGAGAATACTAAAAGATCATTCTCAATTCATTCATGATTCATTATATCCATCAGAAACAGAGGAAATTAAAAAGGCGAGTTCATTTATCCAACAATTTACACAACTGCTTGCTTATGTGAATTCAATAGATGCCAATAATGCGGTATCCTTTTCAGTTACTGTTGATGAAGCAGTAGAGCAACTAAAGCAATTTAAATTTCATATCCTCAGAAAGCAATTAGTAGGAAATATTAATATTCATCTACCACCAACCTTTATAAATCATATGGTCAATGAATTAGAGGAATATCAAATTGTACTAAGCTATCTTAAGAAAGGAGAAGTTCCACCTATTTTTCATGAACTGCATCATCATTTACTCTGGCTTTTAGATGCATCAGGACATGCAGGAGCCATTCATGATGATTTGGACGGGGTGGAACAAAGGCTGAAGCAAAAAAGTCATGAATTTACACAGCATTTTGATCAATTTTATTTAAAAGCAGTAGAGCTTACTGGTTATTTACGTTCTAATATAGAAACATTCCCCGCATTAAACCGCTTTAATAAAGAAGTAGAGCTAGAAATGACTTTATTTAAAACTTTTTTACGTGAGTTAGAGGAAATGGAATTAAGTGCAGAAGTATTAGGAACGTTTACAGCACTTATGGCCGACCATATGCTGAGAGAGGAGCAATATTATTTATCGAAGCTAACTCAATCTAGAGAGGTAGAATAACTAGGGCAAGAGGCTATCTGACTACGGAAAGAAGAGATGGCCTTTTAAAATTTTTAAGGATGAATAAATACACTCGTACCGATTGGAATAATGCTCGCTAGCTCCTCAACATCTTGATTATGCATGCGAATACAGCCATGTGATACGGCATGCCCGATAGAGCTAGGGTCGTTTGTTCCATGAATACCATAATGATCCTTAGAAAGACTCATCCACATTGTGCCGAAGGGACCACCAGGGTTTGGAGCTTTATTTATGATAATAAAATTACCTTCTGGCGTAACATGTAGCATTCTACCAACCGCAATGGGATACTGTTTTTGCAGAACATCATTTTTATATAATCGAAGCCAGCGATTATCTGTTGATATTTCAATTTTATAGGGAATTGTATTGGCACTAGGAATTCCGGGGATGATTATTTGTTGTCCTATATAAAGTGCATATGGATTGATTCCTGGATTGGCTGCAATGATAGACGAAAGGGTTGTACGATAATCTCTCGCTATTTGAGGCAATGTTTCTCCCGTTTTCACTGTATGGACCAATGCCATCACCTCCTCATGTTTTTCTATAAGATATGCTAACGGTATGAAAAAATCCAATAAAGAAGTACATATTGGGATATGATAAGCAGTAAATCCAGTAGTCAAGGAGCTATAGCCAAATGAAAGAGTATAAAATAACCTATTTCTTTGATGAAGTGCATTATGTAAGGAGGTTTATTCATATTGAGTCTCAGGAAAAGGCGGAGGCGTTGGTACGAAGTGAACGAGATCAATATATAACCTTTACAGATAGTAGGGGAATATATCATGAACTGCATACAAAGCATGTGAGAGTTATACAAATTTCTGAATATCATCGCGTTGATAAAAGTATAAAAATGAAAAACACATAATATACTCACCATTACACACATTAGTGTTAAAGGAGTGAGAATAATGGATAAAGACAATATACCACATGAAAAAAAGATGTTTATGCATTTAGCAAGTAAGGATAAGCCTGATATGGTTGATTCCGATAGGATTAGCATTTTTGATTTGCACGAAGATATGCAAACAGTAGACGCCATACCGATTGAAGAACTAAATAAAAGAGTGGGACGTGAAGGTGACGAACTAATTGAATTGCAACCAGATGAATTATAGGAGGTCATAGAAGCCATGAATAATCAAAATGAAGCCAAGTATACTGTTGCTGGTACCGATATTCATGATGTCAAAAGAAAAAATGCAGAGGCAGGCTTATCTTACAATGAGGCAAAAAGGATTTTGGCACAGAATGGTGGGCACGGTACAGCGAAGTATAGTGATACAGACGTTACAGAGGTAAAGCAACAGATTCAGGGAAAAAATCAATAAGCAGATCTAGAGGGGTATGTAGTACTCCTCTTTTGTTATTATGTAGAGTAATGATAAGGAGGTGATTTGCCCAATGACAGTTGAAGTAAACAATTGTCCATTATGTGGGAAAGAAAATCACTGCGGTATAGTCAATGGGCAAAAAGACTGTTGGTGCATGGCAGTGTATTTTCCTGAAGAAATCTTTCAAGCAGTACCACAGGAATTACGCAAATGTATTTGTCAAAAGTGCTTGGATACATATAAAAATACAAAATAGGTTTGGGCGTATTGGAGGGTGTAGCAAAAACATTTGGTGAGCCATACTATACTCCTGACACGCTAAAATAATAAAAGCACTTGTAAAAGGGAACTGATGATTATTCATTGGTACATTTGTCTACCGCACATCAACCTTTCAGGCATACATTACTCTGAAAGGAGTGTGTCTAATGGCTAAATCAATTGAACTCAGTAATGTTACAAAGGCATATTTAGAGGAATATCAACGAATCCTCGATAAAATGATGCAGGGTATGACCTATGTGACCATTACATGTAGTATCTCTGAAAATTTTATTAAACAAATTATCCCGCATCAAGTAGCTGCCATTAAGATGTCAGAAAATGTTTTACGCTATACGACAAATATACCTGTTCAAAATCTCGCATTAGAAATTATTAAAACAAGCACAGAGACGCTAGAATGCTTGGAAGCGATACAAAATAGATGCTGTATCGTCCAAAATTCGGAGTATGAATTGTATGAATATATGTGTGCCTACAAAGAAATTACCGAAGCAATGTTCCAGGCGATGTGTGCACCACCTGTCTCTAATAATATTAATATCAACTATCTAAGGGAAATGATTGTTCATCATCAGGGTGGGGTACGATTGGCACAGAATGTATTGAGATTCTGTATTTGCCAAGAATTAATACCTATTCTACGATGTATGATTGATACAATGTGCCAGCAGATTTGTGATATGGAAAAACTGCTAGATGCATTGCAGGATTGTGAGAATTGTTAACTTTATCGCAAATAATCTATCGAAAAAAACGCTAAGATCAAAAGATGATTTTGGCGTTTTTTGTTGAATATAAATAAATATAACAAAATGAAAATTGTCAATAAGGTGTACAAGAAAATAAGAAAGTGTAAAGAATTTATAGAGAATGTATGCTAGTTTTTGTATTATTGGTAAAATGTATATGCTAATTTTTCATTCATAATTATGGTAATTAATAATGGATGAAAAGAACCAAGTTATGGATAAGAATTGAAAAAATAGCTTAACGACTTATAGATTTGAATGCTTGTATTTAAAATTTAGGGGAGTGGACTACTATGTTCAAAAGGAAGAAAATTAATCTAGACTATGATTATTTTTCAGCTGAAAAAAATTCAGACATTGAGGCAAATGAGCGTTTTAAAGAAAAACTAGATTTCCTCGCATTATCTAGAATTAGAAGAGAATCAGTAAGCTTTTTAAGAAAAATTTACGAAAATAATAGGAAGGAAATATTGGATAATTTTTATGATCGTTTATTAGAAATTCCCGAATTTAATCATGTTATCAATACGCATTCAACTGTGGAGCGCTTAAAAGGCTTATTCGACTCTCATTTTATCAGCTTGTTTGATGATGAATTGGACTTAGACTATGTCTTTAAAAGACGGAAAATTGCTTATGTTCATGCACGGATTGGTGTTTTGCCAAACTGGATGATTTCTGCCTACACGCTTATAAATCAACTAATTATCCCGTTGATTGTGAAGGAATTATCCCGTGATCAGGATAAAATGCTGGATGTATTACTGTCTTATGATAGTTTAGTGACGATTGACCAGCAAATTATTCTTGAAACATACATTGAAATCCAAGGAGGCTCAGTTGTCAATGGCTTAGGCGAGATCATTACATATAATACACAATTAGACTCCATTAAAGAGCTTATTGAATTTCAAGAAACCCAACAAAAGGAAATCGTTGCGGTGGACAACTCCATGCATGATTTAGATGCGAGTATTGAGGAAATAGCAGCTTCAGTAGGGGATGTCTCCACTCATACAAAACAGGCTTTGGAAAAATTAAACGGAGATTTAGAGTCACTGCAACAAGTTTCTGCCATTTTACAGTCAACAGATGAAGGTCATAAGTCCATGCAAGACGATATTGCTCGCTTAGTTGATCGGGTTAACAGTGTAGCGAAGCTAATGGAGCTAATAAAAAGAATCGCCGACCAAACAAATTTATTGGCACTTAATGCTTCGATTGAGGCTGCACGTGCAGGTGAGGCTGGTAAAGGCTTTGCTGTAGTAGCTGAAGAGGTACGAAAGCTAGCAGATGATACAAGTACATCGGTAAAATCCATTCATACTGATATTCAGGAGCTATTACTTATTACAAATAATATTAACACCTTAACAAATCAATTCTCACAGGATTTACATCAGGGTGTTACAGATACACTGCAAATTTCACAAACACTTACAGAATTAAATAAAAATCTTCAGCAGCAGGGAATACGCTTTGAGGAAATTGCGACAACTACTAGAGCACAGGCAGAAGCATCATCAGAAATTTCAGAGCGCAATCGTAATATAACGGAGAGTATGCAAAAAAGTAAGGTGATTGTGTTTGATATGGGTTCTGCGATTTATAAGCTAAGTAAAATGATTGATGGCTATCGTTCATCTACTATTTCGAAAAACTTTATCATCAGCCAAGAGGATATTATTGAACTGGCAATTACAGACCATTTATTATGGCGCTGGAAAATTTATAATTTATTGCTAGGCTTTGAACAAATGACGGAGCAGGATGTTGGCTCCCCAAATGAATCTCGACTTGGAGAATGGTACTATGGTACAGGGAAAAAGTTGTTGAGTAATGAGCAGGCATACATTGCATTAGAGCGTCCATTTATCCATGTTCATGAATTAGCAAAAAGGGCGGTGCAAGAGTACAATCGAGGTAATAAAGCAGTGGCTGAAACTTACTTAACTGAAATTACTAATGAGTCTTATATAGTCATCGACAAACTTAAAGAGCTAAAGGACATTTTAATGAACGAGAAAAAACAATATATTCATTAATACAAAGGGGTCTTCCTATACGGGAGAGCCCTTTCTATTATCTAACACGATGATGAAGCACTTACATTTTCAAGTACAGATGCACACATAAATGTTACTGTTCGTTTTTCGCTGTCATAGAGACACCACTCACGATGATCAACAACAGAGCCAACATTGATGCCATATTGCTTATCCTGTAAAACGATAGGTTGACCAAAGCGAATTCGAATAGATAGTTTTTTATTGCCGTGATAAAGACCAGATTCATGGCTATGTCCAAAGAAAAGGAGTGATTTTTTAAATGAAGGGAATGTTGGCTGCCATGACACGCTCCATTTAAATTGATGTCCATGCATTAATACTGCCCCTTCAATTTCCATTGTTTCAGGTAGTTTTGTAAATCGTTCAATGCCCGTTACATGTGTAATGCGTTCCTCTTGGTTGCCACGAATCGAAGGAAATGTTAGTAAATTTTCAAAGTCATTATTGACAATGGCAGCTTTTTGAAGGGATAAACCAGATACTATTTGTGCCTTTTTCTTACTTACAGTACATTCATATAAGTCCCCTAAACCTATTATTCTGGCATCTTTGGCAGTTTCCTGGATATGGGCTAATACCGCCTTTGTATCTTCTATATTAGAATGTAAATCTCCTAAAAGTGCGTACTGCATTTTAACCAAGCCTTTCTTAAAAACATTGTATAAATATCATACACCTAACAGAAATTGATAGAAAAGTAAAATGTCTAAGTATATTTTGAAGCATGTTGTTCATATTTTCGAATAGGTAGAAAAATTGCCACATTTTTAATAGCCTGATAGAATGTAATCATAATTTTCTGAAAATTTTAGGGGGTGCCAAGGTCTATTAAGGTAGTATGTTTTTAAAGTTAAAAATAAAAAATTCAGGGGGCTTATAATGACAATGCTAATGACAGATATTTTACAAAACTATGCTGTGCAACAACCTGAAGGAATTGCAACGTTATATGATGGAAAAAGGCTAACCTATCAAGAATTTTTCAAATGTGCAGAAACCTTTGCAGCTTATTTACAAGAGCAGGGTTTTAAGAAAGATGATGTAATTGCCTTATACACATTGAATTCTGATTTATTTTTAATTGCGTATATCGGCGTTCAATTAGCGGGTTTTGTAGTTATGCCCATTAATACAAAATTAGCGGCTCCAGAAGTCGAATTTATTTTTAACCATTCAGAAGCAAAAGGACTCATTTATGATGAGCGATTAAGTGAAATACTAGGAGATATTCCATATTCCTTTTCACATGCTGTTGGGTTTAAGGAAATGGAAAAAATTTTAGAGAATTACACTGGACAGCTACGTTCTGTCAAATTGGTGAATGGTGATACTGCTGTTGTTATGTATACGTCGGGGACGACAGGTAAGCCAAAGGGAGTAATGCTAACACATCAAAATATTGTCTCAACGGCAGAGATATGGTCATCCTCAATGAATATGACGAAGGAAGACAGAATGTTTATTTGCACGCCTCTATTTCACTGTGCAGGACTTCATGTATTTGCAATGCCGATGTTTTATCAGGGTGGTACAGTTATCATTGAAGAAGCCTTTTCACCAGCAAATACATTAAAGCAACTTGCCACGACTGAGGCGACAATCTTTTTCGGTGTTCCGTCAATGTATACAATAATATTAAATACACCTAGCTTTATGGAACATACATTTAAGCGTTTACGTTTATTATGTTATGGGGCAGCTCCAATGCCATATGAGCTTGTGAAGCAAGTGAAAGAGGCATTTCCAAATGTCAAGGTACAAAATCTTTATGGTCAAACTGAAAATTCACCTGCAGCTACCTCTCTTTTAGATATGGACGCTTTAACAAAAATTGGATCAGTAGGAAAGCCATTGGCTCAAACAGAGGTACGTGTAGTAGATAGCTTTGGAGAGTCTGTTCCGGCGGGTGAGGTAGGAGAAATTTGTGTAAGAGGTCCACAGGTAATGAAAGGCTATCTTCGAAACGAGGAAGAAACAGCTAGGACGATTAGAGATGGCTGGCTTCTATCAGGGGATTTAGGCCGGTTTGACGAAGATGGCTATCTTTACATTGTTGATCGTAAAAAAGATATGATTATTCGTGGTGGTGAAAATATTTATCCAATTGAGGTAGAAGAGGTATTATATCAGTTACCAGAAATTTTAGAGGCAGCGGTTGTTGGACTACCACATGAGGTATATGGAGAAGTACCAAAGGCATTTGTTGTATTAAAGGAAGGCAAAGCTCTTGACGAGGAGTCCATATTGGTCTATTGCCGAAAGCAGCTTGCAAAATATAAAGTACCTTATGAGATTGAATTTTTAGCAGAGCTACCTCGTAATGCCTCAGGAAAAGTTTTAAAACATACTTTGCGGCCTAAGGTAAGTACGCATTAAATACTATGATTGTTAAAATGGACAAAGGAAATCTCTGTGTATGATGGTGCTTTAAAAACACTTAGCTATTGGAGCCTTTAGCTTTGGTTACCTTGTGTAGAAAAGCGAGTTGGTCACAGATTTCCTTGACCATTTTGACGTAGGTTCATTAAAGAAAGATAGAATAGGAACGACTATGAAATTAGCGTATAATAGAGTCTACGACAAATTGAAATATAGATTTGAAGTGGTGGTCTTCAAAATAGAATAGGAGCGGAATTTGTCTTGTGGACGGGGTATAAACGCTTTTTACTAATAGGTATTATCATCATTATGTTACTTTCAGGCTGTCATCAATTTTCGCAGCAGGAAAAACAAAAAAGTGAATTAACAGTTTTAACGGTAGAGTTTAATAGTGGTGCACCCATCCCGAATCTATATTTAACGGTTACTGATGTGAAGACGGGAAAAATAGTAGAGGATGTTATTGGCTCTGATGAGGGAGAGGCAACCTTTTCAAAGTTAATAGAGGGACAGGAGTATGCCATTGCTGCAACTACACTTGAAAATAGTACTGAAAATAATGGCTATACGACAATTGAAAATTTTACGTACGATTCAACAAAGCCTTACTATCGACTACAAACACATTTTTCAAGAGATGAGCAGGAATTGGATGTACCAGTTGTTATGCAAAATCCTGAGCTACCACATGGCTGCGAAATTACAGCGTTAACAGCCGTCTTAAATTATTATGGTGTGAATGTGACAAAGCTTGAAATGGCTGATACGTATTTACCGAAGCAAAAAATTTCTACTGTAGATGGGCAACGATTTGGTCCAAATCCAAATCAGGCTTTTGCAGGTGATCCTAGAGATAAAGCAAACGGTATGTATGTCTTTGCAGCTCCAATTGTTAAAGCGGCAGAGGCAGCAATAGCTGATAAACAGGCAAATTTACGTGTCACAAATATGAGTAAAGCCTCACAGGACGAAATTTTACAGCTTGTTCGTGAGGGTGTGCCCGTTGTGACTTGGGTTACATTGGATTTATCGAAGCCCAACACAAATGCAGCTAAGGGCTGGATCTATAAAGGTGAAACAATACCGCGTGAAGCATATATGAACTTGCATGCGGTTGTCTTAACAGGACATTTAGGCAACAAAGTAGTTGTCATGGACCCATTAAAAGGCTATGTTACATATAATGTCGATCAATTTTTCAAAAGCTATAAAGAGCTAGGAGAACAAGCCGTAGCATTGCATAAATAGTTTCTTAGCAGCATCATAAAGTAGCAGTATGTTACACTTAGAAAAAAAGCTAAAGTGAGTTGAGTAGAATGGCTATTACCCATGCTTTTTTACCGGTTTTATTAGGAGATGAAATGAATGCTTATGGCATGGCTAGAGCATTTTACGAATCCTATGGTGTAAAACCACTTGCAGTAAATCATACAAATATGGCGAAAATACAACAGAGTGATTTATTAACATTTCGTGAAATACCAAGACTAAATATTGAAGAACGTTTTGTCGTGGCTTTACAGGCAATCGCAGAGGAATTTGCTGATAAAAAACTATTGTTGTTGGCCTGTGATGAGTTTTATGTAAAAAAAATAGTGCAACATAAAGAGGAGCTAGCAGAGCTTTTTATCATACCTTATGTAGATGCGCCACTAGCTAACCAGCTATTAACGCGTGAGAGTATGTATGAGCTTTCAGCAAAATTTGGCTTTCAATATCCTGCTATGCATGTTTGTACGGTCAATGACTATGAAGAATTTGAAATTCCCTTTGAGTATCCAGTTGTCATTAAACCAATGAATATGACAAAGTATGCTACATGTATTTTTCCAGGTAAGAAAAAGGTATATATTGCATATAATACTGAGGAAAAGGATGCAATTTTCCAGGCTATTTACAAGGAATCTGCCTACCGAGATGACTTGATGGTACAGCAATATATTCCAGGTGAGGATGCCAATATGCGTGTCGTCAATGCCTATGTTGGGCAAGACGGACAAGCGAAGCTATTAGCTATCGGAAATCCCATTTTAGAGGAGCATTCTCCTGATGGAATAGGTCGTTATGTAGCGATTATGACGATATATGATAGGGATTTAATGAATCAAGTCAAAGTATTTTTGGAGGAAATCCAATTTCAGGGCTTTGCCACGTTTGATATGAAGTATGATGAACGTGACGGGCAATATAAGCTTTTAAGTATTGAATTACATAATGAGCTTTCAAATTATTATGTGACAGCAAGTGGCTATAATCTAATGCAATATGTTGCGGATGATTTTATCCGTGGTAGCAAGCTACAGCTCACTTATGTGCAAAACAAGCATCTTTGGACAATTGTGCCAAATGGTGTACTTTTTAAATATGTTCAAAATGAGCAACTTGTGATTGAAGCAAAGAGCCTGATTCGACAAGGGCTAGCAACTGACTCCATCTTCAATTATAAGGATATGAATGCTAGGCGTTTGTTGAACATTACGCTCGATAATCTAAGCTTTTATCGAAAATATAAGAAATATTTTAACAACAAAGGTCTGTCTAACTCATGAAAAAACAAACTTTAGGTATTATTGGTGGCGTTGGTCCACTTGCAACAATGTTTATCGGTGAAATGATTGTAAGACGTACAAAGGCAACGAAGGATCAGGAGCATCTGCATACAATTATTGATAATGATACAAACATTCCTGATCGTACAGCTTTTATATTAGATCAAACAAAAGAAAATCCTGTTCCAGTAATTATAGATGATGCAAGAAAGCTTGCTACAATCGGGGCCAATATAATAGCTATTCCGTGTAATACAGCGCATACCTTTTATGATGAAATTGCGGAAGGCTCTCCAGTTCCAGTGCTCCATATGATACGAGAAACTGCGAAGCGTGCCTATAATTTAGGCGCAAAACGTGTTGGTATTTTAGCAACAACCGGCACTTTAACGTCGCGCATGTATCAAAGTGCGTTAGAGGAATATGGTCTAACACCTGTTGTTCCAGATGAGCAAATCAAGGAAAAAGTGATGTCAATTATTTACGACTTTGTTAAGGCTGGAAAGGATGTCTCATTAGAGGAATGGCAACCGATAGAAGAGGCGATGCTAGCACTTAATTGTGATCGTATTGTTTTAGGCTGTACAGAATTATCAATTGTAAATAGAGATTTAAAACTAAATGATAAATATATTGATTCATTAATTGTTCTGGCAGAATGTGCGATTTTGTCATGTGGCTATGAATTAGTAGATTAACCAGCTAAAAAAATCTGCTCGCTTTTCGCGGATAACCCCAAGCCTTCCATGAAGCGCAAGAGGCTTACATTCCGTGCATGAGGCGTGCAGATTTTTTAGTTATTAGGTATCACATACTGAATTAGTGAAACGATTCGCAAATGGTTTTCGTACATATGAAGTAGGAAAATGCTTAGTGTGTTAAACTAGTGTCAAGCAGATAGAAGGTGGGAAATAACATGTCAGTTATAAACTTATTAAATGAAGCATTACAAGCAAAATGGAACTTTGAAGAACCGATGAAAATTCAAGAGGAAATGATTCCAGCCATGCTTGAAGGTAAAGATATTGTGGCAGAATCGCCAACAGGATCGGGGAAGACATTAGCTTATGTTCTTCCTTTATTAAATAAAGTAAAGGGTGCAAAAAAACAAACACAAGGACTTATTGTAGCCCCATCACAGGAGCTGGCTATGCAAATTGTAGAGGTTATCCGTGAATGGACAGCAGGCTCAGATATTACAGTTCAGCAATTAATTGGTGGCGCAAATGCTGCACGTCAAATTGAAAAGCTAAAGAAAAAGCCGACAATCGTAGTTGGAACACCTGGTCGATTAAATGAACTAGCACGAGCAGGAAAATTAAAGCTTAAAGAAATAGAAACAATTATTCTAGATGAATGCGACCAGTTGCTTAGTCGAGAATATCGTGTGGTTGTAAAATCCTTTATCGAAGGCTCTGCATATGGGCGACAAGTAGTGGTGGTTTCGGCAACGATCACTGAGGAGATTGAGTTAGTGGCTAGTCGCATGATGTTTGAGCCAGTGCGCTTTAAAATAAAGCCTGAGGATATGGTGAAGGTTGGAAAGGTTGTGCATTCCTTTATCAAGCTTGAAGAGCGAGATAAAACTGATTTCCTACGTCGCTTAGCACATACAGAAGGGCTACGTGCATTAGCTTTTGTAAACAATATCGATCAATTATTAATGAAAGAAACGAAGCTACAATATCGTTCTGCACCAATTGTGACATTACATTCTGACATGAAAAAAGAAGAGCGTAAAAAGGCATTAGATGCATTCCGCAAAGGAGAGGCACGTATTTTAATCGCTACAGATATTGCTGCACGAGGTTTAGATATTGCAGGTTTAACACATGTTATTCATGTTGATGTACCAAGAACGATTGAGCAATACTTGCATCGCTCAGGACGTACAGGACGTGCTGGAGCAGATGGCGAGGTATTAACGTTATTAGCTTATCGAGATGAAAAAGCGTATAAAAAATGGATAAGAGAAATTCCAGGCAAATCTGTACAAAAGATATGGCATAATGGCATGCTAGTAGAAGGAAATTCAAAAACAATTGGACAAAAGCGAGGTTAATGAATATGACGTTTGAAGAAAAATTACAAGCATATGCAGAGCTTGCAGTAAAAGTTGGTGTTAATATCCAGCCAGGGCAATACTTATTAGTGAATACTTCAGTAGAAGCACTCGATTTTGCGCGCTTAGTAGTGAAAGAGGCTTATAAGGCTGGAGCAGGACGTGTTCACGTAAATTTTTCTGATGATGTAATGGATCGAGCTTATTTCGAGCATGCCTCAGAGGAAGAATTCAATCGTTTCCCTGAATGGGTAGTGAAGATGCGTGATGAGCTAATTGAACGCAAGGGTGCTTTATTATGGATTGATGCTGCAGATCCAGATAAATTAACAGGTATTCCAGCCGAGCGTCTTGCAACACATCAAAAAGTATCAGGAGCAGCACTGAAAAATTATCGCAATGCGGTTATGAAGGATTTAATCGCATGGTCTATCGTTGCAGTTCCATCACCGAAATGGGCCGCGAAGGTTTTTCCGAATTTATCAACTGAGGAACAGGTGCCAGCTCTATGGGAGGCAATTTTTAAAACGGTTCATATTGGCGAGGGCAATGCAGTTGAAAATTGGCGCGAACATGTTGCCAATTTAGAGTCTCGTGCTGCTTTACTTAATCGTAAAAAATACGCAAAGCTTCACTATACAGCACCAGGTACTGATTTAACAATTGCATTAGCTCCGCAGCATAAATGGCTTACTGGAGGTAGTAAAACACCAGATGATACGGTCTTTATTGCAAATATGCCGACAGAAGAGGTATATACGTTACCATTAAAACAAGGTGTAAATGGCTATGTGAGCAATACAAAGCCATTAGTATACCAAGGTAATATTATTGATGGCTTTAAACTAACATTTGAAGAAGGAAAAATTATCAAGGCCGAGGCACAGGTAGGTCATGATTTATTACAGGAGCTTATACAGGTAGATGAGGGCTCATGCTATTTAGGTGAAGTAGCGCTAGTACCACATGAGTCTCCAATTTCAGCTTCTGAGATTTTATATTTTAATACTTTATTTGATGAAAATGCATCCAACCATTTAGCCATCGGTGAGGCGTATCCAACTTGCCTAGAAGGTGGCAGAGATTTAGAAAGTGGACAGCTTGAGGCTTTAGGTGCAAATATTTCTGTCACACATGAGGATTTTATGATTGGCAGTGGAGAGATGGATATTGACGGTATTTTACCAGATGGTACTGTGGAGCCAATTTTCCGCAAAGGTAGCTGGGCTTTTTAAATTCTGTTGATATAAGGGGAAGGGGTTGAGCAGATGAAGCGTTTACTAAGTCTTATTATAGTTATAAATACAATGATATTTGGTGCTTCATCTGCCTTTGCTCAAAGTGAAAATTACGTGGCTATTGGAGATTCCTTGGCAGCCGGTCAAACACCCTATCAAGAGATTGATCACGGCTATAGTGATTTTATTGCCATGAGGTTGGGCATGACTGGGCAATTAAGTAACTTTACCAAGGAGCTTGCTTTCCCAGGCTTTACAACAACAGATGTACTGAAACGGATAAAATCTAAGGAAGCAAGTGACCTTTTAGCAGATGCTACGCTCATTACAATTTCGGCAGGTGCCAACGATTTACTGCGTCTTGTTCAGGTCAATCCAACAGCTGGTACATTAGCCTTTTCACAGCTACAAACAGATTATGCATTAAATATCGCCAGAAAAAATATGGTAGATATTTTAGAGGAATTGAAGGTAAGGGCACCTAAAGCAAAAGTCTATGTAATGGGCTATTATTTTGCATATCCTAATGTGCATGCTACGCAAAAAGAAGGCACAAATAGACAGCTAATAAAGCTAAATACAATTTTACAACAGCAGGCTGAACAGGCTGGAGCAGTTTATGTAAATGTGTTTGATGCTTTTGGCTTAAATGCTACAAGCTTTTTACCGAATATTTCTGATGTACACCCAAATTTTGAGGGCTATCGTCAAATGGCCAATGCATTTCTATATGAATATAGTGGAGGCGATGCATTAACGATTTCCGCCATTGAGTTGCCTAAGCCTCATCCTATTTCATTTAATGACATCTTAGAAAAACAAACAAAGTCTATGCCAATAAGAGAAGAGAAGAAGAAACCTGATTCTATTGCACGTACTATACAAGGATTTATCGGTTATGCAGCATTTATAGAAAAGGCGAGAGCAATTTAATAAAAATAAAAGGGTATCGATAGAGATGCTCTTTTTTTCATGTGGTAACGGATAAAACTTTCAAATCAATGAATAAAAGTGGAGAAATAAAGGATAAAACAATGCTAATAAAAGGTAAATCAAACATTCTAACAGTCGTGATAAAATGAAGATAGATTGGAGGCGCAAAGAATGAAAATATTTCATACAGCAGATTGGCATTTGGGAAAGCTCGTACAGGGAGTCTATATGACGGAGGATCAGCGCTATATTTTACAGCAATTTATGCAAGCCATTGATGAAGAAAAGCCTGACGTTATCATTATAGCAGGTGATTTATATGACCGTTCAATGCCCCCTATAGAGGCCGTTAATTTACTGAATGATATTTTAGCAGAGATTGTGCTTGAAAAGAAAATTCCAGTGTTGGCGGTTGCCGGGAACCATGATAGTGCAGGTCGATTGAATTTTGGCAGTAGTCTAATGCGTGATAGTGGATTACATATGAAGGGTCAATTTACGAAGGATCATGCTCCAATTATTGTAGCGGATGATTTTGGTGATGTACATTTTCATCTTGTGCCATATGCGGAGCCTTCGTCAGTTCGTACAATTTTAGAAGATGATACAATTCGTTCTCACCAAGATGCGATGCAAAAAATTATTGACCACATTGGGCAGGGCTTAGATCCAAGAAAGCGTCATGTGTTTGTAGGACATGCCTTTGTAACAAAGTATGGTGAGGAGGAAGCGAATACGAGTGATTCAGAGCGCCCGCTATCAATAGGTGGCTCTGATTGTATAGATGCGGCGTTATTTAAGCCTTTTCATTACACGGCACTTGGCCATTTACATAAAGCACATTTTGTGTTGAATGAAAAAATTCGCTATGCTGGCTCTCCATTGAAATATTCATTGTCTGAGCATTTACATGAGAAGGGCTTTTTAATCGTTGAACTAGATGCACAGGGAGATATTACTGTTACAAAACGAAAGCTTCTACCAAGGCGAGATTTACGTATAGTAGAGGGCTTGATGGATGATTTATTAGCATTACCGCCAAATGAAGATTATGTATTTGTCCGTTTAACTGATACGACACCAGTGGCTTCACCGATGGAGCGTATTCGTACAGTATTTCCTCATGCAATGCATATCGAACGGAAAGTCATGCGCCCAGAAATACTACATGAAATTCAAGCAGTCGAGTCCGAGAAGGTAGATGACATTGATTTATTCCGTTCATTTTTTACAGATATCATTGGTGTACAGCCAGATCAGGATACAGAGCGTCTTTTTACAGAGATGCTTCAGGAATTATTAGATGAGGAGCGAGAAACAGTAAAATGAAGCCATTGAAGTTAACAATTACTGCATTCGGTCCATATAAAAACACAGAAATAATTGATTTTCAACAGCTTGGTGACCATCGTTTATTTGCGATTTCTGGTAAAACAGGTGCTGGCAAAACGACTATTTTCGATGCTATTTGTTATGCGCTATATGGATCAGGTAGCGGTGAGGATCGTCAGGATACAGCAATGCTACGAAGTGGTTTCGCAGAGGATGATATTTATACTGCGGTAGAGCTCACTTTTGAAATGGATGGCAGGATTTATCATGTTTTACGTCAGCCTGGCCATATCAAAGTAAAAAATAAAAGTGTTACAGGTAAGAAAATTGAATTGGCTGAAGTCAAAGAAGGTAAACTTGATTTTGGTATTGTAGAAAAGCAGCAAACACTTGAGGTAGATAAAAAGCTACAGGAAATAATAGGTCTGACAAAGGACCAGTTTAGCCAAATTGTCATGCTGCCACAAGGAGAGTTTCGCAAGCTATTAACCTCTGATTCTACAAACAAAGAGGTTATATTACGTAAAATATTTAAAACAGATCGCTTCGGTGCAATGACTAAAAAACTAGATGCCAAACGAAAAGAAGCAGAGAGTGATTTACTACGAGCTCAACAATTAAAGAAGCATTTACTTGGTCAAATTGCAGGAGCCTTACCACAGCGACCTTCTTTTTTATTTACTTGTATAAATGATAATACCGAAAACATGCATCAAGTAAAAAAGGCACTGGAAGAGGAACATGCCTATTATATTGAATGTATTCAAGTAGAGCAACAGCGCTATGAGGAGGCCTATGCTCATCATCAAAAAGAACAAGAATATTATAGTATGGCAAAAACACTGAATGAACAATTTGAAGAGCAATCCAAACGTCAAAACCAACTGCAAGCATTGCTACAAGAACAGGATGTATATACTGTTAAGGAACGTGAGATTGCTTTGGCAGAGAAAGCAGAACGGCTAGTGTTAGTTGAGCAACAATGTATCGATCTACGCAATGAGTTAAATAGAAAAGAACAATCCTATCAACAAGCGTTGATGGAACAGCAAAATGCAGAGGCTCAGCTGATAGTTGCACAAGAAAAGTTTAACGCTGAAGAGGCAAAAGAGCCTGAACGACAACGCATACTACAGCAAGAAATACAGCTCCAAGCATTATTACCGAAATTTGAGGCGTATGAGCATAATCTTCAGCAAATGCAACTAGCTGAGCAATATGTCGTTACAGCCAAACGGTCACTAGCAGATAATGTTGCATTGCTGGAAAAAGAACAACTGCAATTACAGCAATTAACAACAACAATTGAGCAATATGAAAAACAGCTAGAACCATATGAAAGTTATTTAGAGCAACTGCCCAAGCTAAAGGAACAAGTATCATTACTAGCGCAAGTTGAAAAGTATACAAAAGCAGTTGAGACAATTGAGCAGGATGTAATGACTACTAATGTCCGTAACCAAGAAAGTAAACAAGCTCTTCAAAAGCTAGAACAGCAATGGATTACTAACCAAGCAAGTATCTTAGCTCGGCAGCTTAAAGATGGGGAGCCTTGCCCAGTTTGCGGTAGTACAACACACCTCAAAACACATTTAGAACAATTGGAGAGTATTGAGTTAACCCAGGTGGAAGCTTTACGGGTCAAGGCAACAACTAATGAGCGTAAGTTTTTGGAGAAAGAAGCTTTATTGAACTCCACTAAGCAGCTTTTACAAGAGGCACTAGCGCAGCTGGAGACTAATCATATCGATCAAACTAATCAAGCGCAAATAGTAGCCTCCTTACAATATATAGAGCAACAAATTACCTTTTTAAAAATAGTGAATCAACAATTAGTTGGTGTACGCTTGAAACAAAAGCAACAACGTGGAAGTCTGGAGTTGCTACAAGAAAAGCACATAAAGTTAGAGCGATATTTAGCTGACCAGATGCAGGAATTAACAAAGCAACGGGCAATTGTGGAGGAACAGCAAAAGCATATCCCTGAAAATATTAAGACATTACAGGCGTTAAAGCAGGCAATTGCGGCTATCGCTTCACAGAAGGTTGTATTACAAACTGCTTGGCATACCAGCCAACAAAGCCTACAAACTGCCAAGGAAGCGGTAAACGGTGCTAAAAAGGCTGTTGAAATAACCAAACAGGCTTTCGAGGAATTCAAGCAGAAAATGGATGAAAGGCGTGAGCAATTTTCAGAAAGTATGAAAATCGCAGGCTTTGAAAATTTTGAAGAATTTGCCGCTGCGAAGCGTAGTGAGTTCCAAGTAGAGGCTTTACGGAAGGCTTGTAGTGATTATACGCTACAAGTACACACAATGCAGGTACAAATTACTGAAGGAGCTAAACATCTTCAAGGAAAGGAAAAGCAAGATTTAGCGTTAATGGAAGAAAAGCTAGAGATATACCGTGTAACATATGAGGAAGCGTTTAAAGTGTTACAGCAAATGAAAGGATTTGCAAAAGCATGTGAAGACTTTGTTGAAAAAATCGAAGAAACAGCACAAGAGATTCGTTTACTTGAAAAAGAAGCAGGACGAGTGAAAGAACTCTATGCCATGTTAAATGGTCAGAATACGAAAAAGTTATCCTTTGAGCGTTATATCCAAATCAACTATTTAGATAAAATCACAGAGGCAGCAAATGTACGTTTACAGCATTTATCCAATGGACAATTTGAGCTTCGACGTTCTGATCGATTAGAAAAGCATGCTAAGCAAAGTGGTCTAGGGCTAGATGTTTATGATGCCTATACAGATCAATTACGCGATGTGAAAACATTATCAGGTGGAGAAAAGTTCAATGCATCATTAAGTCTTGCTCTTGGTATGGCAGATGTCATTCAAAGCTTTCAGGGGAATATTCATATTGAAACAATGTTTATCGATGAGGGCTTCGGATCACTTGATGAAGAAGCCTTAAATAAAGCAATTGATACACTGATTGATTTACAGGATTCTGGACGTATGATTGGCGTTATTTCTCACGTTGCAGAGTTAAAAGCTACAATGCCAGCTGTGTTACATGTTGAAAAAACAATGAATGGTCATAGTCAAACTTATTTTGAAGTGAAGTAGAGGCGTAAAACGATACGCCTCTTTTTTTATCTTCATTTAGCAAATGTTTTTTATATCGAAAGCGTAGCGGCAGCGGCAGCTACAATTACGTCAAGGCGAAATGGATTCTATAAATCATCGATAATGATATAGGTCATGTAAATTGGACCATGAACACCAACGACTAAAATCATTTCAATATCAGCAGAATTACTAGGACCAGAAATAAAATTAACACAAGAGGCGAGAGTTTCTCCATTTTGTAGACGCTCCCGAATTTGTATAGCTGCCTGTGTCATTCGAGGCACAATCGAGCTTTTGGGTATTAGGATAATAGACTTGGTAGGTAAGAAACTCACAGTACGACCATGATGTGGATTGCTAAAAAGTACAGCTGTACCGGATTCCGCAAGTGTAATATCACTAATTGTAATTCCTATATTGGCCTTCTCTACTAGTGCTATATTATCTCTGCCGATTGTTGGGTCCCAAGTATGTAGTTCGATTTGTTTTTGAGGTAATGTATTTGAAAAAAGCTCTGTCAGACCAAAAGCGTCAAATCGTTCATCCTGCCAAGTCATAATTGGCCCACCATCATAATCGTCAATGACTTTTTCCAGTGCCATAGCTAAATCAGTAGAGGATGTGACGACGCAGTTCGTATTGATACGTGTGCATTGTTTTTGTAATGTGACCAACAGCTCATCCTGAGATAAGTTTTGTAATGTTTTATGTTGTGGTGTATACCGCCACTGAGGACGCTCTACATGCACAGGAGTAGATAATCGTTGAAGTCTAGAGGATAATTGACGAATAAATATCTCACGATTTTGAATTTTGCCTACCATTCCTCACTCATCTCCTTTTTGTCTATTTTCGAACCAGTCACGGAAGCGCTCTTTTTTAGGTGCAGGGAATTCACGAATAGTTGTCCAACTTTTTAATGGACCAATGCCTTTAGATAATTGGTCATTTTTTGTTAATGGCTTTAAAACACTCGATGCAACCTTAGATCCGAATTTATACATACCACTTGATGAGGAACCAATTCCGAAAATAGACATAAGGAAGCGCTCTGATATAGGGGCACGACCTTCTTTTTCTACAATGGTTTGTCGATGCTTATGCAATAATTCATGTAACGGAATTTTTACGGGGCAAACGTCTGTGCAAGCACCACAAAGTGTTGAAGCAAATGGTAGCTCCTTATAGTCATCGTAGCCACCCAGCAAAGGAGATAAGACTGCCCCAACTGGTCCGGAGTATATTGAACCGTATGAATGACCACCTACATGTCGATAAACAGGACAAATATTAGCGCATGCACCACAGCGAATACATTGTAAGATTGCTTGAAATTCACTACCTAAAATTTCAGACCTTCCATTATCAACAATAACTAAATGAAACTCTTCTGGCCCATCTACATCACCATCTTGACGAGGACCACTTAAAACAGTTACATAACTAGGAAGCTTTTGGCCCACTGCACTTCTTGTTAGCATATTGACTAGTACTTCGAGCTCTTCAAATGTTGGGACAAGTCTTTCCATCCCCATTACGGTAATTTGTGTTTTTGGTAGTGCTGTTGATAAGTCAGCATTTCCTTCATTTGTTACGATGCAAACAGAACCAGTTTCAGCCACCGCAAAGTTACAACCCGTAATGCCGATATCAGCTGATAAATAATCATCACGCAGCATTTTACGGGCATGCTTTGTTAGCTCCTCAGGACGTTCAGAGCCTTCATATTGGTGATGAAATTGGAAGCTTTCCTGCACCTGTTCTTTCTTTCGATGTAAGGCGGGTGCCACGATATGTGAGGGTAAATCATTATCTAGTTGTAAAATATATTCCCCTAAATCAGTTTCAACAACCTGACAGCCAACATGCTCTTCTAAATAATGATTTAAGTCTATTTCCTCTGTTACCATCGATTTTGATTTGACAATTTTTTTAGCCTCCTTTTCCTTTGCAACATTAGCAATATAAGCTTGGGCTTCCTCTGCAGTAGTCGCAAAGAAAACATGCCCACCTCGTGCAGCAACTTTTTCACTTAACTCCGTTAAATAATAATCAAGATTTGCAAGTACATGCTGACGGATCTCTTCACCAAGAGAACGCCACTCCTCCCAATGACCAAGCTCCTCAGTAGCTAATTGACGATTTGTTTCCAAACGATCTTGTGCACCCGAAACGGCACTGCGCATAAAAGTATTTTGAATGCCTTCACCAACACGATTATTAAATGATTCGTTACCGACCTTCATTGGCATGATGTATGCACCTCCGCTTTTCGAGAATTCAAAATTTCAGCTATATGAAGTACCTGTATACGGGCACCTAATCGTTCTGCACGTCCACGAATATTCATTAAACAGCCTTCATCCGCACCAACTAAATAAGTGGCACCAGTTTCAATGATATGCTGTACCTTTTCATCAACCATTTGCTCAGAAATTGGTGTCATTTTTACAGAGAAAGTTCCACCAAAACCACAGCAAGTTGTTTTATTAGGAAGCTCAGTATATGTTAAGCCTTTAACATTTTCTAGTAATATTAAAGGTGCGCTTTTTACACCAAGTAAACGTGTCATATGGCATGACATGTGATAGGTCACATTTCCGTTGAAGCTAGCACCCACATCTGTTATACCAAGAACCTCTACGATAAATTGTGTTAACTCATACGTTTTTTCAGCTAATTGCTTTGCACGAGAAGCCCATTCAACATCATTCACAAAAACTTTTTCATATTCTCGGAACATATAAGCACAGGAACCAGAAGGGCAGACGACATATTCAGCATCATCAAATGCTTTTATCATATTTTTCATGGCTTCCTTTGCTTCATTAACATACCCTGAGTTATAGGCAGGTTGTCCACAGCAAATTTGTTCCTTTGGAAAAATGACTTCACAGCCAAGATGTTCTAGAAGTTCTACAGTTGCTTTGCCCACATTTGTTTGAAACATATCTACTAAACATGTTGCGAAAAGTGAGACTTTCATGTTTGTTCATCTCCTACTGTTTAATTAATAATCGAGCGTATTAACCTAAGAATAAAGTATGATCGCAGTAATTAATGCCGGTATTGCTGCAATAATGGGCCCAATTACTGAAACAAAAAATATATGTTTGTAGGCATCTTTATGTGTTAATCCTATAACAGCCAATACCGTAATAACGGCACCATTGTGCGGTAATGAATCTAAACTACCGGAGGCAATTGTCGCAACGCGATGAAGTGCCTCTGGATCAACCCCTAAATCTAAATAGGTCTGAGCAAGTGTTTCCATTGCAATTCCAAGTCCACCAGAGGCAGTACCTGTAATCCCTGCAAGTGCTGCAATAGCGACATAAAGAGAAATTAAAGGACTTCCAGGTATATTGGCAAGCATTTCTGTAATTACACCAAAGCCTGCAGTTGCTGCAATAACTGTACCGTACCCGACATCAGCGCTTGTATTGACAATTGGTAGAACGGTATTTGTTGCACCCACATTAATTGCTTGGAGTTTGTTGTCTATAAATTTCCAAAAAATTATAATAGAGAGAAGCACAGTAAGCATCAATGTATAAAGGATATCAACCTTAAAAACGTTTAACGTAACAATTAAGAAGATGGGTGGTAAAATACTTAAGACAAATGGCGGATATCTTCTCACACTTGCCTCAAATGCTTTTGAATCTTGTTTTTCAGGATTTTTCATATTTTCATATGTTTCACCACGTGCCTCTGTTTTAGATAATTGTCTTTTTAAATAGAAGCAATTAAAAAGAATGATGGTGATTGTAGCAACAATCCCAACAACAGGTGCTGCAGTAGCTGTTGTATCTAGATATTTTGTTGGAATGATATTTTGTACAGATGGTGAACCAGGTAGCATGGTCATTGTAAATGTTGCCATTCCAAAGAAAAATGCTCCCGTAAATAAATGCCAAGGTATATTCATAGCCTTAAATAATGGTTTAGCAATAGGTAAAATGGCGAAAATTACGACGTATGTATTAATGCCACCTAATGTTAAAAAAGCACAAATGATTACGACTGCCATTAGCGCGTTAAATTTACTATGACGACCCATAATATTTAAAAGTTTTTCAGCTATTGAACGTGCAGCACCACTTTCCTCCATAAATTTTCCGAAAATTGCGGCAAATAAGAAGATGAGGTAGTAGTTTTTCATAAAATTTATAAACCCGCTCATATAGTTGCCTTGTAATGACTCTAAAATAGGCATTTGATTTAAAATGATGACGATTAAACTGGCTACTGGGGCAATAATAATGATACTGAAGCCACGTAATGCTAAAAATATTAATAAAGCCAGTGATGCAATAATTGTAAATAAACTCCATATTTCCATACCTAGACAGCCCTCCTGCTTAATAAAAATATTCAGAAAATTCAACAAGTAGGGTTTAGTATAACAATGAATACTATGAAAATACTATGTGAAAACAGACAAAGATAAGACCTATCCTTTGTCTGTTTTGGCTAATTTTATATTTTGTAAGTATGAAAACATATAGATAGCAAGATTTAATTCGAACATAGTTTTGCCATTTTGCTCGTCAATCTCTATTAATGAAAAAATCGTCTGGAGTCTATATTTAATGGTGTTTAGGTGTACAAAGCAAGCCTCGGCGGTTTTTTTTCGATTTTGATTATGTTCAAAAAATAGCTTTAGTGTATATAACAAATCGGTTTTATGTTGATTATCATATTCAATAATTGGACCAAGCTTCAGTCCTACATACTCAGCCATTTCCTGTGGGTCATTATTTAAAAAAAGTGTATAAGGTCCAAGCTTATCATAGGATATGATGAATGGTGCCTGTTCTAGTGTCTGCAAATAGTCAATACACTTTGTGGAGTCCCGATATGAACTGAAAATGTTTTCAATTGTGTCAAAGTGTCTTCCGAGACCAACTATAAACGAGAGTGAATTGTACTTTGTCGAGTCCTTTTCGAGGAGTACAAAAAAATATTGAATACGCTCTTTAAACTGTTCGACTGAAACTCGCAAATTGTTCATAAATAAAAAATGATAGTGCAAATCATGCTCCGAGATAAAAACTGGTAAGGAAAATAAGCGAGTTAAACGATATAGNNATTCTTTTTGTTTGAGCAACATGATATGTACTCCCATCAAGTTGTAGAGTAGCACATAAGTAATGAGAAGTTTGATGAGCTTCTTGACGTTTATAAAAGGCATTGAAATTTGAGCTTAAAAGCTGTTGTAGCAAATATCCATCATATTTAAAGGAATTTTCTAGCTCCTTTTCCTCCTCTGCTAACTGTAAGGCAAATAGTGCACTTGCCTGCTCCACTGCAAATAAATCTAAAGGGTCCATCTGTAAATGATGATTCATAACGATTAATAGTACTCCTATAACACCTCGCTCTGTATGAATAGGAAACAAATAACTTACATACGTTTCATCTTTGATTGGTATGTATACTTGATGTCGTTCACATTGCTGTACAACTTTATCAAGATGCATTGATTTTTGTTCTTTTAAAATGTCAGTAGCAAACTTAGCTGTAGGCGAAGATGCGATAAGTAAATCGTAAAAATCTGTCATAATAGCTACAGACTGGCCAAGTAATGATGCAAGCGTATCAATCATATCGCTTAGTCGACCCCGTGTTAAGGAAACCCGTGTTAAAGCATTATAAATGCGCTTTGAGCGTTCGTTTTGAGTAAATAATTTTGCATTTTCTATCGCAATAGAGGATTGGTTTGCAAATGCTTGTAACATCGTTAAATCGCTATTTTCAAACTGTGTGTCTCCTGAAAAATTGACGATTGTTAATACCCCTATGCATGAGTTACTTTTATCAAGAAGTGGAGCACAAACAGCACTTTTGGGGTAAGTAAAATCACCAACTGCTTTTGTATAGTTTTCTTCATACTGTGGAAATAAATCCGCCATGCTTTCTGTAACATCGCTGCTAGAGTGGAATCTAAATGCTTGTTTTTGGGAAAATACCTTTCCAGTCATCCCTTCATTTGAGGCAAGGTGAATCTTTTTTAAATAAGCCAGGTCATAGCCAATGGCATGCTTGGCAACAAGACGATTAGTTTCTGTATTCAACATAAACAATACCCCTGCATCAGCACCTTCAATTACATGGAGCACCTCACTCATCAGTTTTTCTAATACTTGGTTAATATCGAGTGTTGAAGTTAGAACCTGTGCTGCATTAACCAAGCTCATTAATTGTTTTTCGCTATTTATTTTAAACAACCCCTCATCTGTAGTGCTAAACCCTATTTTAATATAAATCTGCTATACCAAGTATAAGAATGCAGTTATTTGAGGCATAAAAAAATCTGCCATAAAAAAGTAAGCGTTTCAAATCCTAAGGGATTGGAATGACGCTTACCAGTAAAAGAGAGCAGATTTTTAATTTAGATATTTACCTTAAAATGAGTTTAGGGGTATTATTTTTTATAGCTGTCTTTGGAAGAATAAGGGGCTCCTTTCTTCGCGGCAATTACTTTTTTTACAATGGGTATAATGATAGGTGCTAATTTTACGGCGGTTTTGACAACTTTAGATACTTTCATAAAATAACAGCTCCTTTTACTATTAGTTCTACCTTTTTATGTTAGAAATGAAACATTAACGAATAACACGAACAGCTTGCACGATATTCCAAATAACAATCCCTAATGAGACGAGTAAGTAAATGGCAAATGATGCAAACCAAACGATTATAAATGTATTACTACCTGATCCTGGGTCAAAAGTGTTAAAGGATATAGTTGAGAAGACAAAAACAGCAAAGAAGATGATACCAAATACAACTGGGATTAAATGCGAAATAAGTGCTCGAATAGAGTGTCTTTTTACATCACTATCTTTAGAAACAAAGTAAACAATTAACGGCACAATAAAGGGTGCGAAAAAGACGCTAAGATAACTAAAGGCAGATAAAATTTTTTGGTTCTCCATAGTTGTACCTCCTTTTTTAATATTTACGCATGAAAAACAGCAAAGTTTCAAAAAATATTGTGAAATTAGAGTTGTAATCATATCCGTATTTGCGTACAATGAGGTTGTTCAAATAAAAAAGATGTAACGACCACAAGGGGAGCTGATGATGTCAGCTGAGACTAGGCACGTAATGCCTTCACTCTTTGAACCTGTAAGTTAACACTTGCGTAGGGATGTGGATAGAAACCGACACTTGTACGATGTGAGGCTCTGTCCTGGCATTGTTTTTTTTTGCCAGATAGAGTCAAAAAGTAATTTGATTTCTATTCCTGCTCTTGTATCCTACATCGGAACAAAGGAGAGAATAAAATGGACAAAAAAAGACTTTTAATGCTTGTGGAGATTGCGATATTTGCAGCAATTGGTCTTGTGCTAGATCAGATTTCCTTTAAAGTATGGGCACAAGGTGGCTCTGTTAGTCTAGTGATGGTACCAATAATTTTAATAGCCTTCCGTTGGGGGCTTTTGCCTGGACTGACAACGGGCTTTCTTATTGGTGCTATGCAAACAATGTTTGGTCCTACAATTGTACATTGGCTTCAGGGCTTACTCGATTATGGCGTTGCCTTTACGGTAGTCGGCTTGGTAGCAATTGTTCGTCGACCAGTGCTTGAGGCTGCAAATAATCTAAACAAAACGAAAATGGCACTATATATTATTGTAGGAACTGTATTGGCAGGTTTTTTACGCTATGCAGCACATACTATTGCAGGCGCGGTATTTTTCTCAGAGTATGCTGGCGATCAAAATGCATGGATTTATTCAATTATTTATAATGGAACATATATGTTACCAGCAACAGTTTTAACTGCCATTGTCGGTGTTCTATTATTTACAGCAGCACCACAATTAATGCAACGAAAATCATAAATACTCTACCCTTCACAGTAGTGGAGGGTTTTTGGTATTTAGATTTGGCTATTATAAATTTTACTCGCTGTAGAAATATTGTTACATTTCAGCACTTTGCAATTTATGAGGGCATACAATATTTAAAGCGTTTAGCGTTTTATGTCAAACAAGTTATGTTATATTAAAGTGTAGATATTAGATGAAAGGGACGTTATAAATGATTGTAAAAACACAAGAAGAGATTGAAGCCTTTAAAAAAATCGGTCGTATTTGTGCCGAAATTCGTGAAGCAATGAAGGCTGCGACAAAACCTGGTGTAACAACACTTGAACTCGATGAAATTGCCGGTCGTATGTTTACTGAGGCAGGTGCGATTTCTGGACCTAAAGGAGAATATGACTTCCCAGGATATACATGTATCAGTGTCAACGAGGAAGTAGCTCACGGTATTCCCGGAAAACGCGTAATTCAAGAGGGAGACATTGTTAATATTGATGTTTCTGGTTCTTTAAATGGCTACTTTGCAGATACAGGAATTTCATTTGTCGTGGGTGTAGGCTATGAGGATAAAGAAAAACTATGTCGTGTGGCAAAAAGTGCCTTCGATCGCGCAATGACAAAAGTAAAAGCTGGGTCAAAATTAAATCAAATTGGAAAAGCAGTTGAGCGTGAAGCATATGCCAATGACTTAACGGTGATTATGAACCTAACAGGTCATGGCTTAGGTCGTTCCTTACATGATGAGCCAAATCATATTTTAAACTATTATGATGCATGGGATTCTACCATTATGAAAGAGGGCATGGTACTTGCGGTTGAGCCTTTTATCTCAGCAAAGGCAGAGCATATTGTTGAAGCTGGTGATGGCTGGACATTTGTTACACCAGATAAATCACTTGTTGCCCAAATTGAACATTCGATCATTGTGACAAAAGACAAACCAATTATTCTAACTTCATTAGATGAGGCATAATAAAAATCCTGCTACCCAATTATTTTTGGGGGGCAGGATTCTTTTTTATGAAAAGTATACCGACTAATAGTACACCACATAAAAATAATGCAGCTGTTGTTACAAGTAGCTCTTCTAAACCATTATGTAACGCGATTCCAATATAAGCCCAAATAAAAACAGATGGATACATAATATCGAAATGATGGAAGCGCATATGTAATGCGATGGCAACACCAATTGTCAATAAGATGACTGCCCATAGAGGATTGCTAAGACCAAAGCCGTTCCATCCATAAGCTGTTAATGTAAAGCTTGTATCTGTCATCAACATAAATGTCGACCATGCATAGTAAATAGAGAAAGGGATGCGTCCTGTCAATGACTTGTCGCAAAGAGGATATGTATTGTACAGCGAAAACAAACAGAAGACTAAAAGTAATGTACTGCCAAGAGATGCGATAAATAACTCCTGATGCCACACGATTACCGTGGAAATCTGCAATATACATATGCTGCTAAAAAGAACAGTCTGTTTAATTGTTGTCTTTTTAAAATTCATGACTAACCAATAACCAAGTAACATATAAATGACGATCCAAATTACATGACTAACATTAAAAGGTGCAAATACAACAGGAAAACGATTAGAGATGTCTAACGAAGATTGACCATTTATTTGCATGAAAAAGGATGAAAAGGTTAGGATGACTGAGACAATATAAGTGATTGTCATCAAAAAAAATTGAGGCATGTTTTCCTCTCCCTTCATATTAAATTGTATAGGGAAAAGACAAATAAGTATAGGACTGCACTCTTCCCATTATAACGGAAATTCCCAACAATGTATCGCGTTGTTTTGCTGAAATTATCTACAATTTACCATTTGTATAGGCATCTAAATGTTTCTTTAGTACAATAGGATTAATCCAAATAGAAGGAGTGAAATTTAATGGCTCAAAATTTAACCGATTTAGATTTATCTATTGAACTCGATAAAAAAATGTATAAAAAGAAATTAAAAGTACTCCAATATGAAATGTTAAATGCACAACAATTTTTATTAAAAAATAAAATTGGGCTGATTTTAGTATTTGAAGGTATGGATGCAGCAGGTAAGGGAGGGGCCATCAAACGTCTAATTGAACGTGTTGATCCGCGAGGCTATGTGGTACATCCGATTTCTGCTCCTCAGCCCCATGAACTACGCTACAACTATTTACAGCGATTTTGGAGAAAGCTTCCACAGCATGGACAAATCGCTATTTTCGATCGTTCTTGGTATGGACGAGTTTTAGTGGAACGAATTGAAGGCTTTGCAACAAAGAATGAATGGTCTCGAGCTTATGAGGAAATTAATAACTTTGAAAAGATCTTAACAGCAGGGGATTACATAATTATTAAGTTTTGGCTTCATGTCTCAGATGAAGAGCAGCTCAAACGTTTTACTGAACGTGAGCAAAACCCTTATAAGTCTTGGAAATTAACAGAAGAAGATTGGCGTAATCGCGAAAAGTCGCCTCAGTATGTAGAAGCAGCGAATGATATGTTTGAGAAAACAGACAAAAAGAATGCGCCATGGATTTTAGTTGCAGGGGACGATAAAAAATATGCACGTGTGCAGGTGCTACAAGAAACTATTGCGCATATTGAACGCGAAGCACAAAAGCGGGGGCTTCATGTAACAAATGTTTTAGAAAAGGCTCAGTTAGAAGATGAGGAATCTTCAAGCCTTGAAACACTAAATGGTCAATCGAAAAATAAGAAGAAAACAAAATAATGAGGGTAAGATGCTGTGCAAACAATACGAGCTGTTTTAGTTGTAGCAGCATCTTTTTTTACATACAATAAAGTGACTAACTTATTTTTGAGTGAAGCATGGTCCAAGTAAGACAATTATCGGAAGGCTAGTGTGGAGAAATGGTGCTTAAAATTTGGAATTTATTAAGGAAAAAGGGTGGAAATGTGGTATCAATTCGAGGAGAGAAATGCTACATTCGCACATTCCAAGAAAAAGATGCACAAAGTTTAACTGGTCTCGTAAGCCGTAATAAATACTTTTGGTCTACATACGAGCCGTTACAACGACCTGAATATTATACAGTTGATGCTCAATATAAAAAAATTCAAGAAAGTCTATACTTAATGGATTCAAAAAGAGAATTTACTTTTGGTATTTACGAGCTAGGTACTAATAATCTAATTGGGCATATTGCGCTTTACGCAGTCAAACGATTACCTTACTCAAGTGCTTTTGTTGGCTATGCGATGGATGAGATTTATATTGGGAAAGGGATTGTAACAGAGGCTGTTAAAATGGTCGTACGTTTTGCGTTTGACCAAATAGGCTTACATCGTGTAGAGGCCTATGTGTCAACACAAAATAATGCTTCTATTCGAGTTTTAGAAAAATCAGGATTTCAACGTGAAGGATTGTTAAGGAAGCTTTTGTACATCAATGGTCAGTGGGTAGATCATTACATGTATGCCTGTTTAGAGGATGAATAAAAGAGAGTCTATCTTTCAAACAATGAAGGATAGACTCTTTTTATCTGCATTGACTATTAATCCTTTATTTGGATGTGAAAATGGTGTTTAGCCTTGATAAAGACTACCATCTTCGATTAAATCAAGTCGACCTGTATTTGGATCAATGACTAATCCATGGACAGGAACATCCTTCACCATTAATGGGTGATTGCGAATAGTATCAACACTTTTCTTTACACTTGTCGCTACGTCGCCAAAGCCTCGTAAAAATTCCTTTAAATCTAGACCAGAGTATTCCATCATCTTGATAGTTTCTGGGCTAATTCCGCGATTCACCATTTTGCTAAGCATTGCTTCAGGATCAACTGCACTCATACCACAGTCATAATGCCCAACAACGTACACCTCATCTGCTTGTAGCTCATAAACCGCTACAAGTAAACTACGCATAATTGCACCAAAAGGATGACTAACTAATGCGCCTGCACTTTTAACAATTTTTACATCACCATTTCGTAAATTCATCGCTTTAGGTAATAGCTCAACAAGACGAGTATCCATACAAGATAAGACAACGATGCGTTTATCAGGATACTTAGTTGTAATAAAAGGCTCATATTTTTTTTCTTGAACAAAATCTACATTAAATTTTAGAATATCTTGTAACATTGTCATGAAAGTTTGCTCCCTTCCCTACAAAAATATTTTAGAGCAAATCTTTAAATATGCAAATAATAATGACAATATTCACGCAATTTTTACGAAAAAGAAAGAAGTTTAGTAAATTATTTAGCGATTCGAAAGAAACGTTCATAAAAAAACAGCTACTAGAATGTAGCTGTTTTTATAACATTAATACTTTTCTTTTGGTTTTGGATCTACAGTTACTGAAGATTTAGAATCTAAACCAACTTGTAGATAATGGATGAAGAATCCTGTAGCGATTAATAAAACGGCTGAAAAGCCTAGTACAGTCGTTAAAAACATGATAAAAGTTCCTCCTTACTAGAAATAATCAAGTATATTATCTAAATTAATTATACAATAGGTTACTAGGAAAATCTAAGGATAATTTATGACATCAATAACATACCTTACCTAGAAAAAAATTAGTAGGAATGAATCACTTAAATTGCCCAATTACCATTGCGGAAAATAGGTTCTTTTTGGTCGTCCTTAGTGATTCCTTCTATATTCATTTGCTCAGAGCCAATCATAAAGTCCACATGTGTCAAACTATGATTAAGTCCCTTTGCAAGTAATTCTTCAGAGGACATTTCTTTGCCACCCTCAATGCAAAAGGCATAGGCATTACCTATGGCTAAATGATTAGAGGCATTTTCATCGAATAATGTATTGTAAAATAATAAACCAGATTGTGAAATAGGTGATTGGTGTGCCACTAACGCTATTTCACCAAGATAACGTGCACCCTCATCTGTTTCGATAAGAGAGGTTAAAATTTCCTGGCCCTGCTCAGCTACTATGTCAACAATTCGGCCATCCTTGAATGTTAGCTTGAAATTATTAATAATATTTCCGCCATAGCTCAAAGGCTTAGTGCTTGATACATAACCGTTTACACCTGTTTTAAGAGGTGCAGTAAAAATTTCCTCTGTCGGCATATTTGCCATAAAAGTTTGCCCTTGTATGTTTTCGCTACTTCCGCCCGTCCATACATGTTTTGACGGTAAGGCAATCGTCAAATCTGTCCCTGGCGCCAAATAGTGTAATGCTTTAAATTGTTTGCTAGTTAGATAATCAGCTTTGCTATGTAATTGCTGATCATGCTCTAGCCAAGCAGCAACTGGATCCTCGAGATTGATACGTGTAGCGTCAAAAATCGCTTCCCATAGAGCATTCATTTGTTGGTCTTCTGACAAATGAGGAAATACCTTTGCTGCCCATTGTTTTGAGGGAGCGGCAATAACTGTCCAACTGAATTTATCTGCCTGTAACCAACTATAATAATTAGCTAATGCTTTTCCTGAGGCTTTTTGGAAATTCATGATTCTTTCGTGCTCGATACCCTTTAATAAGTCGGGATTATGAGAAGTAATGCTTAAAAAGGCAGCCCCGTTCTTTGCAAGCCACTCACGCTCCTGCACCTTCCATGGTGGGAAAAAATCAAATGAGTCTTTTGGGGCCTTTTCGTAGCGAGTACGTACGAGCTCATCGTTAGATAAATCTACAAATACCTGTTTTGCACCATTTTTATATGCTGATTTAGTAATTATTTGCGCTAGTTTTAAATTATCGGTCGAACAGCTTATATAGAGGTACTGATTTTTTTGGATATTTACTCCTACTTTCACAGCTAATTCGGCATATTTTAGTAATTTTGTGTTAAAAGATGATAACAAATTCTTAACTCCTTCCTAATAAAGACAATTTAGTGTACTATTCTTAATTCAATATAATCAAATATGGCTTTAAAGTGAATAAAAAGCATTTATTACATCGAAAAATTAGTGAAATACATTTATACTATATTATATATTTAAAAATATGGAAAATAGACGAAAATAACATTAATAGTAGATTTGGAGGTTCTAGAATGGATATATCGTCGATTGTAGGGTTAATAATTGCTTTTATAGCATTATTAACAGGAATGGTGCTAAAGGGAGTAAGCTTAAGTGCATTTTATAACCCAGCAGCCATTCTAATTATCATCTTCGGTACTATTTCCGCTGTAACAATCGCCTTCCCTATGAAGGAATTGAAGCGAGTACCAAAGCTATTTAAAATTCTTTTTAAAGAAACTAAATTAGCGGATGATATAGAGATTATTAAGATGTTTTCACAATGGGCAGATTTAGCTCGTCGTGAAGGATTATTGGCACTCGAAAGTAAGGCTTCAGAGATTGAAGATCCATTTTTGAAAAATGGGCTTACATTAGCAATTGATGGGCAAAATGCTGACTATATCCGTGATGTTTTAACGGAAGAGGTTGAAGCAATGGAAGAACGTCATGCTAGTGGTTCTGCAATTTTTACTCAAGCAGGTACATATGCCCCGACTTTAGGGGTACTTGGTGCGGTAGTAGGGTTAATCGCCGCATTAGGAGATATGAATGATATCGATAAATTGGGACACGCTATTTCGGCTGCCTTTATGGCTACATTATTAGGTATTTTTACAGGTTATGTTTTATGGCATCCATTTGCAAATAAGCTTAAACGTAAATCTGCTGTAGAAGTTAAACAAAAAAGAATGATGATTGAGGGGATTCTTTCGGTTTTAGAGGGGGAGGCTCCACGTGTTATTGAACAAAAACTTGCTTCTTATTTAACGATGGAAGAACGTCGTCAAATTTCGAGTGAAAGCGGGGCGGGTGGCCTTGGCAAAGAAAGCTAAGAAAAAAAAGCATGATGAGCATATTGATGAGTCTTGGTTAGTACCATATGCAGATATTTTAACATTGCTGTTAGCTGTGTTTATTATACTATTTGCATCTAGTTCCATAGATCAAGATAAATTGCAAAGAATGTCAGCAGTTTTTAATCAGGTATTTGATGGCGGTACAAGCTTTTTAGAGCAGCCTTCACCAGTAGAGACTCCGAATGCAGAAAGTGATAAAACGCCACAACAAATACAGCAGAATTCAGCCTATTTAAAGGATCAGCAGGAGCTAGCTCAAATTAAAGATAGTGTTGAAAATTTTATTGCTGTTCATGAGATGGAAGGTCAATTTGCAACAGAAATGACGGATGAAGGTCTGCTTGTAACAATTCGTGATAGTATTCTATTCGATTCAGGTAAAGCAACCATTAAACCAGAATATAAACCGATTGCAAAAGAGCTTGCTGATGTATTAGTATCAGATCCAGCACGTAGCATTTTAATCACAGGACATACAGATAATGTACCACAATCAAGTGTTGAATTTGCCTCAAACTGGGAATTATCGGTTATGCGTGCAGTAAACTTCTTGAAGATTATAGTAGGAAGTAATGCGAACTTAGACCCAAGATATTTTAGTGCGAAAGGGGAAGGTGAATATAAAGCCATCGCTCCAAATGACACTTCTGAGGGTCGTGCGAAAAACCGTCGTGTTGAAGTGTTAATACAACCCCTTGTTACTGAGGATGGTTCTGCAGCTAAAAATACACAATAGAAAAAAGCTATTGGCAAAAGGCTTTGATCCTTTGCTAATAGCTTTTTCTCTCTAAAAATTATTATTTGCGTAACGATCCTAATTCAGCAACAATTGCCTGCATCTCACTTGGGCTAAAGGATTCCCGTTTCATCACCATTTCGTATAAATAAACTAAGTCTTCGTAATTTGCTTCATCAAAGTTTTCTGATTTCATGGCATCAACATTTACCATACGTAGCTTGTCTTTCATTTGGTCAACCATATAAATAACGTTCTCTTTTGACGGTACCGATAAATCCATTTTTGAAACCTTCCTTTCGTCATCCTCGCACATATCATTTCATTGAATAAAAAAAATGTCAACACTGTATTTGGGCATTGCTTTAAAAATAGACTATTATTGGGTAGAATAAGGGCAGTAAGTCGTTTATTGGCTCTAAGGATTAGGAAAAGGTGATTATGAAGCTGAATGTATCTATGGAAAATGCTTAGTGGGAACGAAAATCAACTATAGATAATGGCTATAAGCTTGTTTATTGTTTACTGAAGAAATTTTAGGGAATATACATTTACACAAACGCAGGGGGTTTTTATTATGGGTCAAAGTAAATTATTAATTTCTGTTGTAACAGGTGCGGTAGTTGGTGCTGCGTTAAGTATGCTGGATCGTACTACTCGCGAAAAAACAATAGCTTCTACACAAAAGATGAAGGAAGCAATTTCGTATTATGCGGCTAATCGCGATGAATTACAGGTTTTAGTTGAGGAAAAGGTATTGGCAGCAAAAGTACTTTGTGAAAGTGTATCAGAAAATGTCAACACAATAGCTGAAAAAGTGGATGAATTTAAAGAGCTACCTTCCACAATTCAGGAAATGATAAATGATACAAAATCAGCCTTTTCTTTACCTCATAAAGAATAGCTTGTCTGATAGGAGGGGAATTGTATGGAAAAGAATAAAACATCCATACATACAGCAATTGGTGTGGTGAAATCATTTGTTAAGCCAGATGAGGATAGTGTAGATATGACAACCTCTAGGGGCTTTCTGCAAGATTTATTACTACGCTTACAACGGGTTGAAATATCAGCTCTTGCTGCCCAGTTGGCTTATTTCTTTTTACTATCTTTCTTCCCACTACTGATTTTCCTAGTCACTTTACTACCATATTTAAATTTAGAAACGACGCAGGTGTATTCGTTTTTAGTGAATGTCATGCCAGATGAAGTATATAGACTGATCGAGAATACATTAAACGAAATTTTAAACAATCGTAATAGTAGTTTATTATCCATTGGGGTATTGGGTACATTATGGTCTGCCTCCAAAGGCATTAATGCATTGATTCGAGCGTTAAATAAGGCTTATGAGACAGAAGAGAGTAGGGGGAGTATACTGGATCGAGGACTGTCTCTTATTTTCACGATAGCCCTTGTTTTTGTATTCGCTGTAGCACTTTTATTACCTGTATTTGGACAGCAAATTGGACATTTCCTATTTTCCATTGTTGGTATTGAGGAGCAGTTTGAAACAATATGGCATAGGTTACGATGGTCGATGCCACCTCTTTTAATTTTTCTTGTATTAATGGCAATCTACAGATTTGTTCCTAATACAAGTCCGCGCTTGAGGTTAATGAGCGTTTGGCCAGGAGCCTTGTTTTCAACCTTTTCTTGGTTAGCTGTAACGTATGCTTTCTCGTTTTATATTAGTAATTTTGCAAATTATTCTGCTACATATGGAAGTATTGGTGGAGTTATTATTTTGATGCTCTGGTTATATTTCACAGGTATTATATTGATTTTTGGTGGAGTTCTCAATGCAACTATGCAGAAAAAGGCTTTACAAAAGGAATATCTCAAACAAAATACACTAATGGATAGCTAGCATGAAAACAGCCTCGTATCACAAAAGTGATTACGAGGCTGTTTGTTTAAACATTTTTATTTAGCATGCGTAAGCCATTTAGAATAACTAAAATGGTACTACCCTCATGTCCAATTACACCTAATGGTAAATCAACAACTTGTAAAAAGTTTGAGGCAATTAATAACACGATAATGCCAATAGAGAAAAAGATATTTTGTTTGACGATACGTTGCATTTTACGGGATAAGCGTACTGCATAAGCAATTTTCGATAAATCATTTTTCATAAGGACGACATCTGCGGTTTCTAAGGCTACATCCGTGCCTTCTCCCATAGCGATACCTGTAGTGGCTGTTGCTAATGCTGGTGCATCATTAATGCCATCCCCGACCATTCCTACAAATTGGTGCTGCGAAAGTAGTCGTTTCATCTCAGTAACCTTTGTTTCAGGAAGGCATTCTGCAACATATTCAGTCACGCCCGATTCTTTAGCAATTGCCTTGGCTGTTTTCTCGTTGTCTCCTGTTAGCATGATGACATTAATACCAAGCTCTTTAAGTAATGCGACAGCTTTTTTTGCTTCATCACGAACAGTATCCTTAAGGGCTGTTAATGCGACAATACCGTCTTTATCACGAATGAAAATTACGGTTTTACCCTCTGTAGCTAATTTTGCTGTAGCTCCATCTGCAAAGGAATTTGCTTCTTCTGCGCCCACAAAATCAGGTTTCCCAACGAGATACTCCATATCATTTACATAACCCTTTATACCCCAACCCGGAATATCTTTAATTGCCACTTGAGAAGAGATGATTACTCCCTCGGCTTTAGCAAAGGAAGTGATTGCTTGTGCTAGCGGATGATTTGATTGTGATTCGATACCCGCAAGGACAGACAATGCCTCTTCCCGTTCTACGCCTTCACGAACAATAAAGTCAGTCACAACAGGTTTCCCCTGTGTTAATGTTCCTGTTTTATCAACTGCTACTGCACGTAATACACTTAAGTGCTCTAAATGTAAGCCGCCTTTAAATAGGATGCCGTTTTTGGCACCATTTGAAATAGCTGCTAAAGTAGCAGGCATAATAGATGCTACAAGAGCACATGGTGATGCAACTACTAGTAGCACCATTGCGCGGTAGAATGTTGTAGTCCAATCCCAATCTAATAAAAAGTGAGGTAAGAACATCATTAACGCCACGCTAAGTAAAACGAATTTTACGTAAGTCCCTTCAAATTTTTCAATAAACTGTTGAGAAGGAGATTTCTCACTTTGAGCACTTTGTACAAGCTGAATAATTTTTTGGAACAATGTTTCTGAATTCGGCTTTGTCATTTCCATTGTAATAGCGCCATTTAAGTTAACCGTACCTGCAAATACTTCATCGCCTTCACGTTTTGCAACTGGAAGTGGTTCGCCACTAATTGCTGATTCATCGATAGAAGATTGCCCTTTAAATATGACACCATCTGCGGGTACTCGTTCACCAGGTTTTATAAGTAGATGATCTCCGATTTGTAATGTGGAGACAGAGACTTTCATTGGTTCAAAGCCACCACGTACAAGCCAAGCCTCCTCAGGTTGTAAATTCATAAGTGCCGAAATTTCACGATTACTTTTATTCATGGCATATGTTTCGAGAGCACCACTTACTGCGAATATGAAAATAAGGATGGCACCTTCAGTCCAATAACCAATTGCAGCTGAACCAATTGCTGCTAATATCATTAGTAATTCAACATTTAATTTCTTATCTTCGATTGTTTCTTCAATACCCTCTTTTGCCTTAGCAAATCCCCCAACGCAAAATGCAACAATATACAAAATAACAGAAGCCGTAGTTTGCCCGCTAGTATCTAAACGCCATGCAAGTAAGATAAACAAGCCTGCTATAAGGGCAGCAAGTAATTCAGCATGCTCCTTTACTTTCTCGATTAGATTTATATTTTCTCGATTAGAGTATTCCATTCTTATCCCTCCTGATAATGAAAATCAATATCAAAAACCTTATAATATAATGATTTCGTAAAGTTTTTAAATGAAAAACAATTTCATTTAACTCCTTTCTAATTTAGAATTATTATAACAAAGGTTTTTGGGAAAAGAAAGCCAGAAGTTTTAAAATGAATTTTTATCTGGCAATAAAAAAATATAAAGTTTAAGCAAACAAAAAGCACAGTCTATTCACTAGGAATATTCTGTGCTTTTCAAATTGGTGCAGTAAAATGTCTCACCTTTGTGGAGAAATACCGCATTCGATTATTATGATGTTAATTTTTACAGCAGTGGATGCTTCACTTTGCTAATTAGAATACTCTTTCTGCATGCAAAGCAAGTTTTTCTAAAGATGATTTATCTACATCAGCATGTAAAGAATTACCATGGGAGTCCATTGTAACTACAGCAGTGAAGTTCTCTACATTTAAGTGCCACATAGCTTCTGGTACACCAAATTCCATTAAATCAACGCCGTCTACACCTTTAATACAGTCAGCGTAGTATTGAGCCGCTCCACCGATAGCGTTTAAGTATACACCGCCATGCTCTTGTAATGCAGCAAGTGTTTTTGGTCCCATACCGCCCTTACCAATAACAGCACGGATACCGAATTTTTTCATGATGTCACCTTGATATGGCTCCTCACGAATAGAAGTAGTTGGACCAGCAGCTTTTACGGTCCAGTTGCCTTCTTCGTCTTTAGCCATAACAGGACCACAGTGGTAAATAACCTGTCCATTTAAATCAACAGGTGCATCATGGCTCATTAAATGATGGTGAATGGCATCGCGACCTGTATACATACGACCAGTAATAGATACAACATCTCCAACCTTTAAAGTACGGATTTGCTCCTCAGTAATCGGTGCAGTAAGTTCCACTACATCTGTAGTCGTATCTTCTGTCGTTGCTGCAACTTCATCTTTAAATGTAATTTTTTCGCCTTCTTGATAGTGCCATTTAATGATTTCACCAGTTTGTGGGTCAATGTCCACAGCCATACGACGATAAGCCCAGCAGTTATAAGCGACTGATACGTAGAATGATGCAGGGATACGGTGCATAACCCCAATTTTACAGCCAAGTAATGTTGCTTCTCCACCAAAGCCCATTGTGCCAATACCAAATGTGTTAGCTGTTTTTACAACATATTCTTCTAATTTGGCAAGATCAGCATTTGGATTTGTATCTTCCACATGACGGAATAATTGTTCTTTCGCTAAGTCGTAACCAGAAGAACGGTCTCCACCAATACCTACACCGATGAAACCAGCTGAACAGCCTTGACCTTGAGCTTGATAGACAGAGTGTAAAATACATTTACGGATGCCATCTAAGTCACGACCAGCACGGCCGAGACCATCTAGTTCACAAGGAAGGCTGTATTGAATATTTTTGTTTTCACAGCCGCCACCTTTAAGAATTAATTTAATCGTAATGTAGTCATTTTCCCACTGTTCAAATTTAATAACAGGTAAACCTTCTCCAAGGTTATTACCACTATTTTCCCCAGTTAATGAATCAACTGCATTCGGACGTAACTTTGCATCAGCTGATGTATCATTGATTGCTTTTTTAATAGCAGCTTTGATTTCTAATTGATTAACGCCTACAGGAGTGTAGACCTTAAATGTTGGTAGACCTGTATCCTGACAGATAGGTGATACATTATCTTCTGCCATAATAATATTATTTGCAATTGTGTCTAAGCTCATTGCTGCACGCGTGCCAGCATTCTCTGCCTCTTTGGCTTTTTTTATAGCACGGCGCACGTCTTTCGGTAGGTTCGTAGATGTTTCAGTAATTAAATTGTATAGACTTTTCTCCAAAGTTTGTACATTCATTTTTGTATTGCCCCCCATAGAAAATTTGATTATTTCCACGTTACATTATACTCTTTTCAACTAATGAAAAAAAGAGCCCATCTTTTAGAGGTAGGAATTAAAGGGTGTTGTAATTAAAAAGGGAGGGAGGTAATTAACAATCTGGTGGATTTAATTAAGAAAAGGGTGAAGGTGATCGACAATCTAGGGAACTTGATCAAAAATAAGGAGAAGGTGATCAATGATTAGGAGGAGCTGATCAAAAAAAGGTGAAGATGATCAGCAATCTTGGGAACCTGATCAAAAATAAGGAAAAGGTGATCAATAATAAGGAGGACCTGATCAAAAAAAGGGTAAAGGTGATCAACAATCTAGAGAACCTGATCAAAAATAAGGAGAAGGTGATCAATAATTAGGAGTACCTGATCAAAAAAGAGTGAAGGTGATCAAAACTCAGGAAGACCTGATCAAAACTCAAGAGAACCTGATCAAAAAATCCGAGTCTCTAATCAAATTCCATACGAAACGAGTTATGTATATGAAATGCACTTAACCTAGTATTTTTTTCTCTTGAATTAGATTGATAAACAGGAACGTTTGTTCTATAATAAGGATAAATCAACTTTAGGAGGGAATTTAGTGTCTGAAAAGAGTGCTCTTATGTTACCTGAAGCATTTGAAGTATATAGAAAAACTATAGAAGAAACATTACAGCCGGTTATAAATATTGAAACAACAATGCGAAAAACATCATTATTTGAAAGTAAGTTTGCAGGTAATCCATATTTTCCATTGTCGATGGAATATCCTAAAAATTCTGATGGACAGCCATTAAAATTATTAGCGCAAATTAATTTTGAAGAAGTACCTAATCATTTATCGAAATTCCCTGAGGAGGGAATTTTACAATTTTTTATCGATTCCTTTGACGATGTATTGGGAATGGACTTTGGTAATGGTCAAAACCAAAAAGGCTTTCGTGTTATTTATCATGAACGGATCGTCAATGATGCATCACAATTAATTCAAGATTTTTCGTTTCTTGAAGCGAAAAAGGATGACATGTACTTTCCTGTTGAAAAGGAGATGGCATTGACCTTTGAACCCACCTATGAACCTTTATCAATAGATGATTTTAGAAGTGATGACCATTACACAAGTATTTTAGATAATATAGAAGATGATACACTAGAGGATGCTTTTTACGAAACATTAACGGGTGATGGTCATAAAATTGGTGGCTATCCATTTTTCACACAGGATGATCCAAGGGCATATGGAGATTACCAACAATCTACGGTTTTGTTGCTACAAGTTGACAGTGTCGGTGATCATATAATGTGGGGCGATTGTGGTGTAGGGAATTTTTTCATCACGGAGGAGGAGCTTCAAAAGAAGGATTTTAGTAAGGTTTTGTATAACTGGGACTGTCATTAGACAGCTAAAAGCGCGAGAAATCAAACGTGATTTTTCGCGCTAAACTTATTCTTGTGCTTGGGCTATTGTTCACGAACGTTAAATTGCTCCATTTTGTCTTCTAAATCATCCATCATTTGTATTAAACGATCAATGTCCTCTAATTCAGTTGTTTCAGGATCAATTGCATCTAATACTTCTAAAAATATTTCAAGACGTTCTCTTAAGTAATTCACTTGCTGCTTTTTATCAGTTATTGGCTTAGACATTCGTACACCTCATTTCATCCCCTTCATCGTAGCTGATTTAGGTCTAAATTTCAATGTTTAGGTAAACACCTAGGACTTAACGATTAATTTTAAAAAACAATAAACAGAATATTTACAATATTGAATACCTGTGTTAAAGTTGTATTAAGAAATCGTAAAGGAGTGATCATCACAATCTTTCGAACTCTAACTCGAAAAGGAGGGAGTTTAAACAAGTTCTCGGCGAAAGTAAATGCTGAAATTCGTGTTTATACAATTAAATGAAAATTAGTATTCGTTAAGCCTTAGCGTAAAATCACATGTGGTGAGCGCTAAGGCTTTTTGGTATGCTGTTCTTTGGAAGAATCACTTGATGTTGGAGGAAATGATGACGTACTTCTCAGATTACAGCAAAAAAAGATTTGCCATTCTAGTGTTAATAGTTTCAATATCGGGCTTTTCACAAGGGATGCTATTACCACTAATTTCAATTATTTTCGAGCGGGATGGTGTATCCTCTGCATTGAATGGATTGAATGCAACAGGTTTATACATAGGAACTTTATTAATCTCCCCGTTTATTGAGCAGCCTCTAAGAAAATGGGGCTATAAACCAATTATTTTAATAGGTGGGGCATTGGTGTTTCTATCGCTCCTCGCATTTCCTCTATGGAAAAGTGTGACCTTTTGGTTTATCCTTCGATTACTTATTGGGGTAGGGGATCATGCGTTGCATTATGCGACACAAACGTGGATTACTAGCACAGCAGATCATAAAAGCTTAGGAAAGGGCATGGCAATTTACGGCTTATCCTTTAGTACAGGTTTTGCAGTCGGACCGTTAATGGTAAAGCTTATTCAAATTACAGAAGCATTGCCGTTTATAGTCTCCTCGATTCTGTGCTTATTGGCATGGTCGTTTGTATTTTTATTGAAAAATGAGAAACCAGAGCGTTTAACGGGAGATTTACATGCAAGAGGCTGGCAGCGTTATAAAATGGCCTTTGTTTTTGGATGGATTGCGTTTTTAGGTCCATTTGTTTATGGGTTTTTAGAATCTTCTTTAAATGCTTTGTTCCCAGTCTATGCTTTACGTAAAGGTTTTGAGGTTGGTATGATTCCTATTATTTTATCCGTCTTTACTTTTGGAGGGATTTTAACACAGGTGCCTCTTGGAGCAATGGGTGATAAGGTTGGTCGTAGAAAGGTATTGATGATAGGCTCTTTTGGCGGAGCTGTTATTTTTGGAATTGCAAGCTTTTTAGAGCATTCACAAATTGCCGTAGCCATCGCATTTTTCCTTACAGGTACATTGGTAGGCTCGATGTTTTCGTTAGGAATTACATATATGGCTGATTTAACACCAAAGGAATTACTGCCAACTGGAAATCTATTGTGTGGTATTGCTCTAAGCATTGGAAGTTTAACAGGACCGTTTCTTGGCGGGGTATATATAGAATATGTAAAGAATTATAGCTTCTTATTATTAGTGGCAATGCTATTACTTGTGGTAGCCATCGTGTTAATGATATTTGGTGGAAGTAAAAATAAGCGTTCTGCGACAATATAGGTAAAAAACAGGTAGAGGAAATTACAAAGAAAAAGAGCGGGGCTCATCTTCCCGCTCATAAAACAAAAAACGCCCAGCAAATCCGTGCTGTATTGGCGTTTTTTGCGTGATAAGGATGTTCCGTCCGAATCACTTAGGTTTGGCACCTAGATTGATATTATACAGATAAGGAATCATAAAATCAAATATTAAAATAAAGGTAATATTTGTACTTTAATTAGCTAACTGGATATAATAGAAGAACATTGTGCGTAGATTACAATTTATAGGGAGAATAAAATATGACTGAAAATAAAAAATTGTCCATTCACCGGGCATTAACAGAATTAAAGATGCTCAATCATCGTATAGAAGCAGCAACAAATGAAGTTAGTGCAGTTTTAGCTAATCGTAAAAGCAATAGCAAGATTAATGGTGTTGAGATTCAAGAATATGAAAAACAGATGCAATCCTCATACGATAAAGTAGTCAGTTTAATTGACTATCGCAACCGTATTAAATCCTTAGTTGTAGAATCCAATGCTAAAACAAAGGTGACTGTAGGGAAAGAGGAAATGACTGTGGCAGAGGCTATAGAACGAAAGCAGTCTATTCAATTTGAAAAGAAATTATTAGAAGTGATGCAGCATCAATACCGTTCAGCAATCAATATGGTTGCTAAAGAAAATGATGCGCTACCTGCAAAGCTTGAAACATATTTAATCAATATATTAGGTAATAAAGATAAACAATCTCCAGAAGAGGTAAAACTACATACAGAGACATTTATGAAAAGAAACGAATATGAGTTAATTGATCCGATGAATGTTAAAAAGAAAATGGAAGCATTAAATAGTCGAATTGAGGAATTTGAGTCAGAGGTAGACGCTGTGCTATCTGAATCAAATGCCACAACTTTTATTGAAGTACAAGCTTAATGTAATATGCATGGTCTAGCGAAAATGGAAAACGAAAAATCGCTCGCGCTTCAAGGCATGTGTGCGAGTTGAAACCTTAAACATGTCTTATTACAAAGGAACTTTAAACAATCTAAAATAAAAGCACAAAGATTAAAATTAAAAACACAAAGTTCACGTTTCAAAGCTTTTTAGCTCAAAGTTAAAAATTTAAAGCATAAAAATCTTTTAAATCCTGGGTTTTTGGTTAAGGTGTTGATTTTTCTGGACCGTCCATCATCCACCAGGCAGCTTGAGCTGTGCATCAGTGAACAAAGGACGTCTCAAATTCTGAGACGTCCTTTTTGAGTTATTTTTTCAACATAAGCTTCGCGCACATTCCACCTGTGTTGAGTACTTTTTCCAGTCATAATACAATAGGCGACTATAACTACTTATGCAAAAGGGCGGTAAATAAAAACCGCTCTTTATTAATGTTACCCCTCTATCAAATTAACTTTCTCCAGTAAAGAACCTGCGTCTGTTATGTTCAATTTAAGAAATATAGGTTTTCAGTTTCAGCGAACTGATGGAAGCTTGATTATTTTAGTACCGCAACTATCAGTCTCGATTATGCTGATACACGTACTGGCTGTGGTTTTCATTAATGTTTGAGGTTTACGGAGGACGATTATTGTATAAATCTTTTAATTCAGATTGTTTTAGATAATTGCGATGAAGTGTTGTCTTATTATGCGCCCAATCAGTTAGTAGCTTAGTGGGTTTAAAAGCATTTATTGAGGCACTTTAACGGGGGTATAAAAATGGTTGCACAATGTTTTATCTATGTATATAATGTGATTATGGTATATATACATTATATACAATTTTGAGTAGAGGGTTTGAGTTAAGTAAATACTCAAAATGATGAAGCATGAGAGGAGGAGTGTTCAAATGACTGACACGGAAAAAACTCATAATATTAATCTAGCAAAACGCTGGATAATCGCCCTTGGTATATTTTTAATTGTTCAATTGATCTTTATCGCTATTGATGGAACTTCCTTACAGCCAAACATAAATGATAGTGATAAATTATTTGCCAGAATAGGAAGATGGATTTTGGACTCGAAGCTTTTTACTGAATGGATTACCCCTTATTCCTTTCCCTTTTTTAATATGTTCATGACAATTCATGTCATTGCAATACTGATTGCTGCAGTATTGGACATAATTTCAAGTATGTTTTCAAAAAATAAAGAAGAGTCTATATAGACATTAGAAAATGACACTTCGTGATTGTGTGGTCTTATTGTGCTTGTAATTATCTGTGAAAAGCAAAGTACACAGTACACAAGAAAGGGATAGTCTTCCACAATCAATAGTGCATAATGAGCCATCGTTAGATAATTGGCTGAGATGTGGAAAAAGATATCTGATTTTGCGTAAAATAAATAGAGAAGGGGATATAACTTGGCTAATAAACAAAAAAAATCAATTCCATTTTTGAAAAAAACTTGGGTGTCTTCTATTGGTGTATTTTTATTATCACAGATAATCTTTATTACATGTGAAGCAACAGGGTGGATACCTAACTATAGAGATATTGGTGGAACGTTATTTGGAAGAATTACGGAATCTTCAATTTTCAGAGAGTGGTTTACTTTTTATGAAACACCAAATTTCAATTTACTTACTATCTGTTTTGGTATCTTTCTTGTGTATGGAATAATTGGGGCGATAAAAAACTGCACCTCCAATAGTTAGATGGTGTGTCTAATAATTGGGGCGCAGTTCATAATGGGTGGTCTTATTCTTATTTGTCGCTATATTCAGGTTTTAAAACCATGTTGCAAACACATTCCACCTGTGCCGTTTGTGCAAACATATCTACAGGCTGAATATACTCAACATCATAAAACTTCGATAATTCGTTTAAATCCTTCGCCAAAGTTGATGGATTGCACGATGTATAGATAAAGCGTTTTGGTTTTAATTTCAATACAGTACGGATAAATTCCGGTGCCAGACCTGTGCGGGGTGGATCTACTGTAATTACATCTGGTGTAAAGCCTTCCTTACGCCATTTTGCTAAGACGCTTTCTGCTGTGCCGACTGCATATTTTGTATGCTTGAAGCCGTGGTTACGTGCATTTTTACGTGCGTCCTGAATACTTTCAGGAATAACATCCATTCCACGAACTTCTTTAGCTTTGTCTGCTAGCCATAAACCGATTGTCCCAACGCCACAGTAAGCATCTACCACTGTTTCTTTGCCGGTTAATGCAGCGGCCTTTTTGATTTCATCGTATAGATGGACAGTCTGTGTTGGATTCAACTGGAAAAAGGCACGTGCAGATAAGTCGAAGGCTAACTCACCAAGCTCCTCATGGATTGTTTCCTTACCATCAAGAACAATCGTTTCATCACCGAAAATAAGTGATGTTTTCTCACGATTAATATTTTGTGCAATGGACACAATACTTGGATCGATTTTTTTAATGCGCGAAATAAGCTCAGCTAAATGTGGAATTTCTTTACGCGTTGTAACAAGTATAACCTGCGTTTCTCCAGTGCGAATTCCTGTACGTACAACAATCGTACGCACTAAACCATCAAGCGTACGACCATCATAAACGGTAATATTCAGCTTTTGTAAAATCTTACGAGTAGCAACAGTTATTTTAGACGTAATCGGGTGCTGCACAAGGCAATCATTAATATTGAGTAGCTTGTTGCTCCCTTCAGCAAATAGGCCTGCATAGACACGTTTGCCTTCTTTTCGTACTTGGAATTGACTTTTATTTCGGTAATGCCAAGGATTATCCATTCCAAGTGTTTTTCGGACTTCAACAGTTGCAGCTAATGGTTTTGCATAACGCTCTAAGGCTTGAATAACAATATCACGCTTTTCCATTAACTGCTTGTCATATGTCATATGTTGAAGCTGACAGCCGCCACATTCATTGTAAACTGGACAAGGTGCCTCCTGGCGGTATTTTGAAGCTTTACGAATCGTTAATATTTCTGCTTCGGCAAAGTTTCGCTGAGTTTTTGTTACCTGTGCAGTAATTTCTTCACCAGGTATAGCACCCTTTACGAAGACGACATTGCGCTTATAAAAGCCTACCCCTTCGCCATTAATGCCGAGTCTTTTTATTGTTAAAGGGAATTTTTGTCCCACTTCCATTGTTGTTTGCTGTGTCAAGCATTCCACGTCCCTGTTCGTTTAATATCATCTACTCATTATAACTAAGGAGTGGACGATTGCAAAGCAACAGGGAAATCTTCATATTCTAAAACTAAATCGTCCAGTGATAAAAATGTATACCCTTGTTTTTTCGCTTCGGCAATAAACATAGGAAGCGCTTCGGCATTATCCTGTGCGACAGTATGCATTAATATGACAGCGCCAGGGTGTAGCTGTTCCATTAAAGCATTATACGCATAATCTGCACCACGGCGTTCATCTCTCATCCAATCCTTAAAGGCAACTGACCAAAAAATATGGCGATAGCCCTCAGCGTTCCCTACTTCTAATAATTTTGCATTAAATGTACCTTCAGGGGGACGAGCGTAGGTTGTACGTTCAATACCAGTTAATTCACGGAGCTTATCGTCAAGTTTTTTCCATTCCGAACGCATAGCTTCTGGTGTTATTCTTGCCATATTGGGGTGTCCATATGAATGATTGCCAATGGTATGCCCATCTTTAACCATTCGTTTCACTAAATCGGGGGCACTTTCAAGATAATGACCAGTTAAAAAGAAGGTAGCTGGTGCATTTTCTTTCTTCAAAGTATCCAAAATACTTTCTGTAAACCCATTCTCATATCCATTATCAAAGGTTAAATAAGCAACCTTTTTATCGGGCTTACCTTTATAAATAGCACCATATTTATCAAGAAGCTGATCAAGCTGTGCACCAGCCTCAGCCTGTTCTCCATTTTTTGCCCTTTTAAAGCCCCAATTATGTTCATCAGAGCCAGAAGCAAAATACGGATTAAAGCTTACTGCTGCGGCAATAATAAAAGTAGCAATCACTGCTCCAACTATATGTTGTTTCCACATAAAAAAACGCATCCTTTCTTTTTCTTTAGAATGCGTTGTTTTTTAAAATTTATCCTAGTGCAAATCATAAAGTGCTTCTTTTAAATGTGGAAAATGAAAGGTAAAATGTTGTTTTTCTAATACAGTAGGTAAGACGTGTTGTCCTTCTAATACAAGCATACTTTGTTCTCCAAGCGCTAAACGCATCGCGATGCTAGGCACAGGCATCCAATGACTTCTTCCCAATATCATGGCAATTGTTTTTCCGAAATCTTTCATACGCACTGCATGGGGTGCAGTGACATTAAAGGGACCTTTAATGTTTTCATTTGTAATCGCGAAATAAATAGCACGGGCTACATCCTCCACATGAACCCATGAAAGCCATTGCTCACCAGAACCTATAGTGCCTCCAATATGCATTTTATATGGTAGTAGCATTGAGGGGAGAGCACCTTGATCACGCCCTAAAATTACACCAAATCGAGCAAGCACAACTCGTACACCTAATTTTTCTGCACGTTTAGCCTGTCTTTCCCAATCTTGTACTGTCGTACCTAAAAAATCAGTTGCATAGTCCATGGAATCTTCTGTATATGTTGCTGATGTAGAGGTTGGATAAATTCCAACTGCACTCGCATTAATTAATACTTTTGGCTTTGCGGAAAGATGCTCCATAATTCTTACGATTTCAAGTGTTGCATCCATACGACTTGTATAAATGGCTTTTTTCTGTTTTTTTGTCCAACGGCCATTATTTAAAGATATTCCTGCTAAATTAACAAATGCATCCACTGTGTCTAAAAACTGTCCAGGTCGTGCACCCTGTTGAAGCCATTGTACATATTGAATATCTTTTTCTTGCACGGTTTTGTTTCGAGTTAAAATAATGATTTCATGACCATTTTCTTGTAACAGTCTCGTTAGCTCTTTTCCTACAAAGCCGGTACCACCTGCAATAACGATTTTCATATGAGTCCCCTCCTTTATTAAAGTATAGTATCTAGTTTACCATCTAATTGGATTGGACTATTTGATAAAGGCATAATACCGTAAAAATGCAGTACTTTGAATAATGTTATAATTGTAAATAGTGAGGTGTTTCATATGCGTATTATTACAAAAATTGCACGCCAAAAAAACAATCCAGAACGTTATAATATATATTTGAACGAGGAATATGCCTTTCCTGTAGACGAGGCTATTCTCATTCAATTTGGTTTAACAAAGGGCAAAGTGCTAGAAGAATTTGATATTCAAGAAATTGCCTATGAGGATGAAATTCGGAAGGCTTTTAATAAAGCATTAAATTTTTTATCTTATCAAATGCGAAGTGAGCATGAAGTTAAGAAAAAGCTTCTGACATTAGAGTTTGGAGAAGCGGTAATTTTAGAAGCTATACAAAAACTGAAATCATATGGCTTTTTAAATGATGAAACATACTCTAAGGCTTTACTCGATACGAAAAAAGCTACGATGAAAAAGGGACCTAAGGCAATTAGACAAGATCTTATAAAAAAAGGAATTGATAAGGACTTACAGGATGAGGTACTTGCTACCTTTAGTCATGAGGAACAGGTGAGGCTTGCGACACAGTTGGCTGAAAAGGCTGTTCGATCCGAGAAAAAGAAAACGCCAACTCAAATCAAAGCTAAAATTCAGGATTTTCTGATGCGTAAAGGTTATTCTTTTACAGTTGTAGATGAGGTGCTAAGTCAAATTGTTATTGAACAAGAGGAAGATGAGTGGCAGCAATTGCTTGATGTTCAAGGCGAAAAGGTTTGGAAAAAGTACGCATCAAAGTATACTGGGTATGAGCGAAAAATGAAGATAAAACAGGCGCTCTATCAAAAGGGCTTTCCTATTGAAGTTATAGACCGTTTTATAGAAGAAAAGGAGAATGAGGAATGAGTGAAAAAAACTACGCGGTCATGTCAGAGCATGAATTACGCGAGGAAATTGCGATGCTAAAGGAAAAAGCACGTAAAGCTGAACAGCTAGGAATTATTAATGAGTTTGCCGTATATGAACGAAAAGCTTTAATGGCGGCTGCTTATTTAGTGGATTTAGATACGATTGTACCTGGTGAAATGTATCGTATAGATGGCTCTGATAATGAATTTTTCAAAGTGGATTATTTAAAGGGTCGCTTTGCTTGGGGACATCGATTAGGCGGTGACAAATATCAAGAAGCCTTGCCAGTTTCGATGCTATCTCCTGTAAAGGTGGGAAAATAAGTGGAAGAAAAGATTGAAAAATTGACTAGGGAGTTACTTGAAAAAAATCCACAAATGTCGGTAGGGCGTGCACGTGTTTGGGTTGAGCTTTTATGGAGTGATTTTGAATCAACTTCAGCAAAGGCTGGCTACGACTATCGTGGGGCTGATTATACAGAAAATTTGGTACGTCAATTAATTACAAGCTACGGTGATAAGCTACATAGCTTTGCGGGTCGCAATCCAAAATACGCTCATTTATTGGATGCTAGTGATGATATGATGCAATAATGAAACCCTGACCAAGCTCTGGTCAGGGTTTACGATTTAATTACTTGCGCCAATCTGTAATTTTTTTTGAAGTTTATCTTCAGTAAAAATCCAGCCTGTATAGGAGGTAATTATCTCATTATCATCATCTAAATGAGCGACAGCTACAAAAGGATAGCGATTATCACTGCGATAGCGAAGGTCAATTAACCTCACTTCTGTTAAGCCATTTTCTAGCTCAGAAATTTCCCAGCGATACAACGGCGAGAATGACACGAATGCATCGAGATTACGGTCTTTCATGGCTTTTTCTATAAGAGGCGTTTTCGGTAAAGGCTTTATTTCAAATTTATCATAAATATTGACTGTTCGCCCATAGGCACGGCCAACGTAATAATGTGTTTTTGACTTTGCTGCAATACGCCAGTGAAAGAATCGCATTGTTGGTGCTACAATAACATATTCCTCATCTTGAATAGTATGATGTACAGCCTTTTTAACGGATTTTTGGACTGCAAATCGTAATATATAATACATGATAATAATGAGATACATGATGCTAAATGTCCAAACAGGATTTGCACCGAAAGCCCATAATAAAATGCCGATACAATGAAGAGAAAAAATAATAGGATCAAAGGTATTGATTACACCTAAAGCTACCCATTTCCTGGAGAATGGGCGAATGGCTTGTGTGCCATATGCATTGAAAATATCAACAAAGACATGAAGGGCTACAGCTAAAAATGTCCAGAGCCATAAATGAAACACATTTGCGTCTTGAATAATGAATGATAAAACCGCTGTAATTAAGATAGGCCAGAGAGCTACTGCCGGGAGCGAATGTGTAATTCCTCGATGATGCCGAATGTAAATTGCATTGTTGCGCAGCTTTAAAACAGTATCGACATCAGGTGCCTGTGAGCCAATAATCGTGCCTGCCATTACTGCAGTAAATGTCATTGAATGATTTGCTACCACGGGATCAGCTAAAGCAAGACCACCGAGGGCTATACCCATAACGAAATGTGTACCTGAATCCAAAAATATCCACTCCTAGTATGCGTGTAAATAGAGTACAATGGCATACATGTATTAATTAACGAGTAAAAAGAATATCCATGATAGAACAATTTATGTCGTTAGTTAAATAATCTTTTCTTAATTGTATACCCTTTTTACCATAATTTAAATCGTAAAAACACTGGAGGTCACTGTGAATTATCCATATGTAACAGAATTTCGACAATCATTAGTCGAATGGTTTAATGTAGAGAAACGTGATTTACCATGGAGACATACAAAGGACCCTTATAAAATTTGGGTATCTGAGGTCATGCTACAGCAAACACGGGTCGAAACTGTTATTCCTTATTACAATCGCTTTATAGATAGTTTCCCAACATTAGAATTACTTGCGGAGGCACCACAAGAATATTTATTAAAACACTGGGAAGGTCTTGGTTATTATTCCCGCGCCCGTAATCTACAGGCTGGAGTAAGAGAGGTATTGGAGAACTACGGAGGAATAGTACCCAATAATCGACATGAGATTTCGACATTAAAAGGTGTAGGCCCATATACAGCTGGTGCTATTTTAAGTATTGCCTATGATAAGCCAGAACATGCAGTTGACGGCAATGTAATGCGTGTGTTAAGCCGTGTACTCAATATTCATGAGGATATAGCCATCCCTAAAACAAAAAAGATTTTTGAAGCAGCCGTGGAAGAATTGATAGACCCTGAAAATGCATCATCCTTTAATCAAGGTTTAATGGAACTGGGTGCACTAATTTGTACGCCAACATCACCAAAATGTTTATTGTGTCCCGTCCGTGAATATTGCATTGCATTTAATGAAGGTGAACCAGAGAAGCTACCTGTTAAATCAAAAAAAGTAAAGATGAAGCATCTTACATACGATGTCCTTGTATGTGAAGATCAAAATGGCCGAATTTTAATGGAACAGCGACCTGCAGAAGGGTTATTAGCAAATCTATGGCAATTTCCAATGATAGAGCACGGTAAAGATTCCATTGATACTTTTAAAATTGAACATTCTTTAGATGTTCAATCACAAACGGATTTACTTACGTTTAAACATGTTTTTTCACATTTAACTTGGCATCTAAATAGCTATTTCATGATATGTTATCATTCTACAGAAAAAGGCGTTTGGCTGACCCGAGAACAAATAAAGCAATTACCAATGCCAGTACCAATGCTTAAAATATGGAGGGAAATGGAAAATTAAAATAAGAAATTTATAAGCATAAAAGCATTCACCTCGGTACACAATAATTACCGTGGAGGTGAATGAAAAATGAAAAAGCAAAACAACGCAAATTTCCAACCAAATAAAAACATGCAACGTCAAAGTCAAGAGTTTGGTGCTGAGACTGATGTGAACGAAGTGCAAAAGCAAAATGCTAAAGCAGAGCAAAAGAAAGCTCAAGCTTCAGGAAACTTCACTAAAACAAACCAAGATCTTGGGGAATAACACTTTGTAATTGCATATTTGCATTTACCTCTAAGGAGCTGTCAAAATCGAAAAGATTACAAAAGACAGCTCCTTTATATTATTAAAAACGTCCAAAAAGTGCTGGGCACAAAGAGAAATCGCTCGGATCAAGAGAAAAACTGCTCAGGTAGTCGAGGAAATAGCTCAGGTCGCGTGAAAAATTGCTCAGGTAATGGAAGAAATCGCTCGGGTCGAGTGAAAAACTGCTCAGGTAGTCGAGGAAACCGCTCGGGTCGTGTGAAAAGCTGATCAGGTAGCCGAGGAAATCGCTCGGGTCGCGTGAAAAACTGCTCAGGTAGTCGAGGAAATCGCTCGGGTCGAGTGAAAAACTGCTCAGGTAGTCGAGGAAATTGCTCTGGTCGCGAGAAAAACTGCTCAGGTAGTCAAGGAAATCGCTCAGGTTGCGTGAAAAATTGCTCAGGTAGTCGAAGAAATCGCTCAGGTCGCGAGAAAAACTGCTCAGGTAGTCGAGGAAATCGCTCGGGTCGCGAGAAAAACTGCTCAGATAGTCGAAGAAACCGCTCGGGTCGCGAGAAAAACTGCTCAGGTAGTCAAGGAAATCGCTCAGGTTGCGTGAAAAATTGCTCAGGTAGTCGAAGAAATCACTCGGATCGCAAGAAAGAAGAATTTATGCTCAGACAGTTACAAAGTAGAAGAGAAATCACTGACTCACATAAAAAATAGAAATTCTCTTTAAATTTTTTGTGGAATTTGAAAAGGACGCAGGGAAATTTGTGGTTTTCTAACTACACCTTTCGCCTACACATTGCTATAATATACTAGAGACTGCTAGATTTAGGTAGCATAGACGAAAAGGTGGGCTTCAAAAATGGCAATACCGGTAGAAGGAGAAACGATACAAATACATAGTTATAAGCACAATGGCCGTATCCACCGGGTTTGGCAAGAAACAATGGTGTTAAAAGGAACGAAAAATATCATTATCGGTGCGAATGAACGGACACTTGTGACAGAATCCGATGGTCGTACCTGGCTAACGAGAGAGCCTTCTATTTGTTATTTCCATGCGGAGCACTGGTTTAACATCATCTGTATGCTGCGTGAGGACGGTGTGTATTATTATTGTAATCTAAGCTCACCATTTGTTTTCGATAATAATGCCATTAAATATATTGACTATGATTTAGACATTAAAGTATTCCCTGATATGTCTTATTCACTTTTAGATGAAGATGAATATGAGTTACACCGGAAAGAAATGTCTTATCCAGATGTCATTGATAAAATTCTAAAGCGCAATGTCGATAAATTAATTAGCTGGATTCAACAAAAAAGAGGACCCTTTGCACCTGATTTCATCGATGCCTGGACAAACCGTTATAAGTTTCAGCTCGATATGCAAGCAGATGATTGTTAAGTAGCACCTATTAGTTTTTACTAATGGGTGTTTTTTTTCTTTTAAGTAGATGGGAAAATTAGGTTTGTAAAATAGTCCGCGCAAAGTCATATTACATGTACTTAAAACGAAATATTGCTATAATTACGTTTGGGCATTCAGTTTGGAATGTCCATTTATCTTCTGTAGCGAAAGCAAAGAGGCAGCTACAATTACGCCAAGGCGAAATTGATTTTTTGACCCGTTAAGGATGTGATTAGAAATGGGTAGTATAAAGCGGTATATGCGTTTTGTAAAACCATATACTTGGGAAATTATTTTAACGATATTAATTGGTATAGTGAAGTTTGCTATTCCGCTATTTATCCCTTTGCTTATAAAAATTGTGTTAGATGATATTATTCCTGCGAATCATCTATCAGATGCAGAGAAAACAAAAGAATTATTTTATTGGTTAGGTGGTACCATCATTGTGTTCTTTATCATTCGGCCGCCAATTGAGTATTACCGTCAATATTTCGCTCAACATGTTAGTAATAAGGTGCTTTTTGATATTCGAAAGGAAATCTATGCCCATTTGCAGCGACTTAGTTTAAGATACTATGCAAATACAAGAGCCGGCGACGTTATCTCAAGAGTGATTAATGATGTGGAACAAACAAAAAACTTTATCATGACTGGTTTGATGAATGTTTGGCTAGATCTTGCCACAATTGTTATTGCTGTCATAATTATGCTGACAATGGATGTTAAACTGACACTTGTAGCATTGATTGCGTTCCCATTCTATGCATTTAGTGTGAAGTACTTTTTTGGTAAGCTGAGGGATTTAACTAGAAAGCGCTCTAAGGCACTTGCAGGTGTGCAAAGTTATTTGCATGAACGAGTAGCTGGAATGAGCATAATTAAAAGCTTTACACTCGAAAAGCATGAACAAAAATTATTTAATCAAGCAAATGGTGAATTTTTAGAGAAGGCTTTGGATCATACAAAATGGAATGCGAAATCTTTTGCTGTAGTGAATACCATTACGGATGTAGCTCCACTGTTAGTCATTGCCTATGCAGGCTATCAGGTTATAAATGGGCCTCTGTCCATAGGAACGATGGTTGCCTTTATTGCCTATATTGAAAGACTTTATGGTCCACTTCGTCGTTTAGTTAGTTCATCTACTACATTAACGCAGTCAATTGCTTCAATGGATAGAATGTTTGAATTAATGGACGAACCTTATGAGGTGAAAAATAAGACTGATGCCGTTGAGTTAAAACGGGTAAATGGTGAGGTCCACTTTGACAACGTGGATTTTCAATATGAAGCAAATGGCTCGAAAATTTTATCCAATATTCATTTTACCATTAAGCCTGGAGAGACAGTGGCATTTGTAGGCATGAGTGGTGGCGGAAAATCCACGATTATCAGCTTGATCCCACGCTTTTATGATACAACAAATGGTATAGTGCGTATTGATGGCTATGATGTGAAGGATGTAACCTTGCATTCATTACGTTCACAAATAGGCATCGTGTTACAGGATAATATATTATTCAGTGATTCCGTAAAAGAGAATATTTTAATGGGCAAACCAGATGCTACGGATGAAGAGGTCGTTTCTGCAGCGAAGGCAGCCAACGCACATGACTTTATCATGAGCTTGCCAAATGGCTATGACACCAAGGTTGGGGAGCGCGGTGTGAAATTATCTGGTGGTCAAAAGCAGCGTGTCGCTATCGCTCGTGTATTTTTAAAAAATCCACCTATTTTAATATTAGATGAAGCTACCTCTGCATTGGATTTAGAAAGTGAAGCACTTATTCAGGAATCATTAGAGCTGCTTGCACATGAGCGTACAACGATAATTATTGCTCACCGACTTTCTACAATTACACATGCTGATAAAATTATTGTCATTGATCATGGACAATTAATTGAAAGTGGTACACATGAAGAACTTATGAACAAGCAAGGTGTTTATTACAATTTATTCCAAGTACAGCATTTAAATTAAAATTGATAATAAAAAATTTAAAAATAGTCTTCCGTTTAATTTTTAATGGAGGGCTATTTTTTTGCGATTTATGTAAAATATTATTGTTTGATAAGAAATAATTAGTATGTAGGTCGAATTGGATAGAAAATATATGTTTCTATGTAGAATAATAATGATTGAAAGAGAGAATATTTTTAGTTAGAATTATCTGAAAATAGGGAATTAAATGATAGTTAGTGTATTATATTAATAGAATTATACAATTAAGTAAAATACAGGTAGGATGGAGCGATTGTGCATGAGGAAAAAGCTGCTAGAAATAAAAGGTTTAAAAACGACCTTTTTTACAGATGATGGGCAAATTCCTGCCGTTGATGATATCGATTTTTCTGTGCATGAAGGAGAAATACTGGGGATTGTTGGAGAATCAGGAAGTGGTAAAAGTGTCACATCACTGTCCATTATGGGATTAATACCATCACCCCCTGGGAAAATAACAGGTGGCGAAATATTATTGGATGGCAAAAATCTGGCGGCATTATCAGATAAGCAAATGCAAAAAGTTCGTGGCAAAGATGTAGCAATGATATTTCAGGAACCAATGACCTCCTTAAATCCTTTATTTACAATTGGAGATCAGTTAAAAGAGGCAATTTTAATACATCAACCAAAATGGTCGAAAAAGGAAGCGTTTGCAAGAGCGGTTGAAATTATGAAGATGGTTGGTTTACCCCGTGCGGAGTCATTATTAAAAGATTATCCACATCAATTATCAGGAGGAATGCGACAGCGTGTCATGATTGCGATGGCACTTCTCTGTGATCCAAAGGTTTTGATAGCTGATGAGCCAACTACTGCTCTTGATGTTACGATTCAGGCACAAATTTTGCAGTTAATGAAAGACTTGAATAAACGTTTAAATACAGCTGTTTTATTGATTACCCATGATTTGGGTGTCGTAGCAGAGACATGTGAGCGTGTCATTGTGATGTATGCTGGCCAAATTGTTGAAGAGGCGCCAATTCAGGAGATATTCGCTAACCCTAAGCATCCTTATACGCAAGGGCTTATTAAGTCTGTACCTGATATGCGTTATAAAAAGGATAACCTTTATTCGATACCTGGAAGTGTACCAAAGCCAGGGAGTATCAATGTTGGCTGCCGTTTTGCAGCACGCTGTGAATTTGCGATGGATCGTTGTCAACTGGAAACACCACCTTTATATGAAGCAGCAGAGCAGCATAAATCGAGATGTTTTTTACTAGAGAAACAGGGGGTGGGGCAGGATGTCGAAAGTTTTGTTGAAAGTTGATGGCTTAAAAAAGTATTTTCCTATTCGACAAGGCATTCTTAATACACAGGTTGGGGATGTGAAGGCAGTGGATGATGTTTCCTTTGAGGTTTTTGAAGGAGAAACATTAGGCATTGTAGGGGAATCGGGATGTGGCAAATCAACTACTGGCCGATTGTTAATGCGATTAATTGAACCAACAGAAGGAAATATAGAATTCGCAGGGAAAGCGATTTCAGAATTATCCAATAATGAGATGCGTAAGGCACGAAGAGATATTCAAATGATTTTTCAGGATCCCTATGCCTCTTTAAATCCAAGACACAATATTGGGAAGATTTTAGAGGAGCCTCTTATTGTACATGGTATGGGGAATGCTAAAGAACGAAAGCAGAAGGTTTTGGAGCTTCTAGAAACGGTTGGTCTAAATGAATATCATATTAAGCGATATCCACATCAGTTTAGTGGTGGTCAAAGACAGCGTATTGGCATTGCTCGAGCCTTGATGACCAATCCACGTTTAATTATTGCAGATGAGCCAGTTTCAGCACTCGATGTATCCATACAGGCACAGGTTTTAAATTTATTGCAAAAGCTGCAAAAGGATTTAAAGCTGACATATATTTTTATTTCACATGACTTAGGTGTCGTGCGTCATATCAGTAATCGTGTTGGTGTGATGTATTTAGGTAAATTAGTAGAGTTGACAGCAAGTGAGGATTTATATGCAGAGCCGCTTCATCCATATACACAGGCTCTCTTATCTTCGGTTCCTGTTCCAGATCCTACGTTTGAGCGTGAACAACTGATTATTACTGGAGATATTCCGAGTGCTTCAAATGCGCCTAGTGGATGCACTTTCCATACAAGATGCCCTTTTAAAAAGGAAGAATGTTCTCAATTAGTGCCAAAAATGCAAGAAGTCAAACCGGGTCATTATGTTGCTTGCCATCTGTATGATGCTATTCAACATTCAATGATATAAAAAAACATAGGGGGAAATTTAATGAAGAAAAAAAAGCTATGGACTTTGGGTGTAATGTTTATCCTTGTTCTCTCGACAATCTTAGCTGCTTGTGGTGGCTCTGATACTAAGGATACGGGTAGTAAGGATACTTCAACTGGTGGCGATAAAGCTAACAGCGGCGAACCAAAAATATTAGTCTATGGTCGTGGTGGAGATTCTGTAGCACTAGACCCTGCTGTTGTCACAGACGGTGAATCCTTTACAGTTACAGCTAATATATATGAGACTTTAGTTAACTTTGGTGAAAAAGATGTAACGATTCAACCAGGTTTGGCAAAATCATGGGAGCCGTCAGAGGATGGATTAACTTATACATTCCAACTACAAGAGGGTGTAAAATTCCATGATGGCACAGATTTCAACGCAGAGGCAGTTGTCAAAAATATTGAACGTTGGAAATCAAGCAATGATAAATATCCATATTTTAAAACCCAATTTGTCGTTGGTGACAAGCAAATTATAGAATCTGCTACTGCTGAGGGTGACTATACGGTTGTTCTTAAGTTAAGCCAACCACAAGCACCATTCCTGAAAAATTTAGCGATGTCTCCATTTGCAATTGCTTCACCGAAAGCTTTTGAAGCTGATGAAGAGGGATTATCAACAAATCCTGTAGGAACAGGTCCATTCAAGTTTGTTAGCTGGGAACGTAATGCTTCCATAACGATTGAGAAAAACCCAGATTACTATATTGATGGCTATCCAAAATTAGATAAAGTTATTTATCGTTCTATACCAGAAAACACTGCACGATTAACTGAATTAACGAGTGGCAACATTGATGTAGCTGATGGCTTAAGTCCATCTGATAAAGGAACAATCGAAGGAGATGCCAACTTACAGCTAATTGAACGTCCTTCTATGAACGTTGGGTATTTAGGTTTAACAGTTACTCGACCTCCATTTGATAATGTAAAGGTGCGTCAGGCAGTAAACTATGCTATTGATAAACAAGCACTAGTGGATGCATTTTATGAAGGGTTAGCGGAGCCAGCGAAGAACCCAATGCCACCAGTAATTTCTGGTTATAACGATGAGGTTAAAGGTTATACGTATGATCCTGAAAAAGCGAAGGCATTACTTGCTGAAGCAGGCTATGATGGCAAAGAGATTGAGCTATGGGCAATGCCAGTACCACGACCATACATGCCAGATGGTCAAAAGGTTGCAGAAGCGATTCAAAAGAACTTAGAAGATGTAGGCATTAAATCTAAAATTGTGTCATATGAATGGGCTACTTATTTAGATAAAGCTGAAAAAGGTGAAGCAGATGCATTCTTACTTGGCTGGACAGGTGATAATGGAGATGCGGATAACTTCCTATATTCATTATTAGACGGCGATAATATCCATTCTAATAACTATACATTCTATGACAACAAAGAATTACACAAGCTATTAACAGCTGCTCAAACTGAAATTGATGAGGATAAGCGTAATGAATTGTATAAGCAGGCTCAAGTTATTATTTCTGAGGATGCTCCATGGGTTCCTCTTGCTCACTCTATTCCAATTTTAGCTGCTAACAAGAAAGTTACAAATTATATTGCGCACCCTACTGGCTCTGACCGTTTAGATGCAGTAGATATTCAATAGTAAAGTTCATTTTTTAATTGAAAAAAGGGATGTAAAGAATCTGCTTGCTTTTCTGCGGGTAAGCCGTGGAATTCTCGCAGATTCTTTTCTAGTAAAAGAAAATTATATTCTCCTGTATGAAAGATCTCATCTAAACATTTAAAGCCGTTTGGTGAAGGCTCAACCTTTCAACAGTATATAAAGACTTCAAAGTAGATTATGAAAATCATAGAGAGGTGATGAAAATGCTTCACTATATGGGGAGACGATTCCTTCAACTAATCCCAGTTTTGCTTGGAATGACTTTTATCGTCTTTATGTTGATACGTGCAATACCTGGTAATCCAGCACAAGTTATTTTAGGACAACAGGCAACAAAAGAGGCGGTCGAGGCATTAAACGCAAGTTTAGGATTAGATAAACCTTGGTATACACAATATTTTAGTTATTTGTCAGGTATTTTCCAGGGAGATCTGGGGGTTTCCTTACGTACTAAATTACCTGTATCAGAAGAAATTTTTCCATACTTGGCAGCAACAGCTGAGCTTGCACTTTTTGCCATGATTATTGCTATCATTATTGGTGTGAATGCTGGCATTATTTCTGCATGGTTCCAAAATTCTTGGTTCGACTATATTGCAATGATAGTGGCATTAGTTGGTGTATCTGTACCAGTATTCTGGCTAGGTTTAATGGAGCAATGGGCATTTAGTAGTAAGCTTGGCTGGTTGCCTACTTCTGGTCGAGAGGATGTTCGAAACCCAATAGCCGCCATAACCCATTTCTATTTACTTGATACCCTTATTCAAGGACGCTTTGATCAATTCATTGAAGTCATAAAGAGATTAATATTACCAGGAGTAGCACTTGCGACCATTCCGATGGCTATTATTGCAAGAATCACAAGGTCTTCTATGCTAGAAGTAATGCGCTCGGATTATGTACGTACAGCAAGAGCGAAAGGCCAAAAAATGTTTATTGTTGTTTATAAGCATGCACTAAAGAATGCTGTAATTCCTGTGTTAACGGTAATTGGTCTACAAACAGGATTACTCCTAGGTGGTGCCATACTAACAGAGACTATTTTTAGTTGGCCAGGAATTGGTCGTTATATTTATGATGCGATTGGCTTCAGGGATTATCCTGTTATTCAATCAGGTATTCTAATCGTTGCATTTATTTTCATCATGATTAACTTAATTGTGGATTTGCTGTATACAGTGATTGATCCGCGTATTAAATACAAATAGAAGGGAGCTGCAATGATGACTGGAGCAATGGATATCAAAAAAGAAGCAGTACCAACTCGAGAACGTGCGGTAGGTCCGTGGCTCGAAGGCTGGCGGAGCTTTAAAAAGAGTAAAGTCTCCCTTATAGGAGCAGGAATTGTTCTATTTTTTATTTTACTTGCTATAGTTGGCCCCTACCTTGCACCACAGGGCATCAATGAACAAAATTTTGCGAAGCGCTTATTAGCACCATCCAGTGAACATTGGTTTGGAACGGATGATTTTGGACGAGATATTTTTTCTAGAATCATTCATGGTGCACGGATTTCGTTATGGGTAGGCTTTTTCTCGGTTATTTTATCTGTAATCGTTGGTAGTTTACTTGGTATTATTGCAGGCTATTATGGAAAATGGATTGATACGATTATTTCACGTATTTTTGATATTATGCTAGCTTTCCCTAGTATGCTGTTAGCGATTGCAGTAGTGTCGGTGCTAGGCCCATCTTTACAAAATGCATTAATTGCCATAGCAATAATTAACATTCCGAATTTTGGTCGTTTAATTCGCTCTAAAGTATTGAGTGTCAAGGAAGAGGAGTATATTGTAGCGGCTAAAGCAATTGGCATGCGTGATACACGAATTTTATTTTCTCATATTTTACCGAATTCCATAACACCAATAATTGTACAAGGAACACTAGCTATTGCGACAGCCATTATTGAAGCGGCGGCATTAGGTTTCCTTGGACTAGGAGCTCAAGCACCAGCACCCGAATGGGGAAAAATGCTAGCTGATGCTCGGAAGTTTTTAATAAATGCTCCATGGACAATGATATTCCCAGGTCTAGCTATTATGTTAACAGTTCTTGGCTTTAACCTAATGGGTGATGGACTGCGTGATGCACTTGATCCAAAAATGAAAAGCTAGTATATGCTCATTAGCCTTCTACAAGTTAGAAGGTTTTTTTAACTGCATTAAAAGAAACTCATTTACAGTGAAAACATCATGATTATGAAGATTTCTCGAAAATAAGGCTCATATTGGCATCGACATTTTGGAGCCATTAATTGAATTTTTTGTAATGTTATTTTAGACTTATTATAATGGTGAAAAACGACAATCTTTTATGAAATATATAAAGATTCGACTTTACATTATTTCTTTACATATAATCTTTTAATTGGCAACACATAGTTTAGGAGGGTGATTAAATTGGGAATTAATTTGCAAAAAGGGCAACGGGTCGATTTAACAAAAGGGAATGCTGGTTTAAATAAAATCAAAGTAGGTTTAGGCTGGGACCCTGTAAGTCAAGAAAAAAGCGGCGGTTTATTTGGAGGCTTATTTTCAAGTAGAAATAGCGGCAGTGGAAGAAACATCGACTGTGATGCCTCCGTATTAATGCTACAAAATGATAAGGTTGTTGCGGGAGACGATGTTGTTTATTTTGGAAAATTAACAAGTAATTGTGGTTCAATTCGACACTCAGGGGATAATTTAACGGGGGATGGCGATGGTGATGATGAAGTTATTACAATTGAGCTGTCGTCTGTACCGTCTCAATATAACAAGCTGGTGTTTATTGTAAACATCTATGATGCAGCAGGCCGTAATCAACACTTTGGCATGATTCAAAATGCATATATTCGTGTGTATGATGACAGGACAGGTAGTGAGCTAATTCGCTATAATTTAACTGATAACTATTCGAACTTAACGACGCTTGTCTGTGGTGAAATTTACCGCCATAACAATGATTGGAAATTTGCTGCAGTTGGAACAGGAACAAATGACGTGAAACTTGGCGACGTTGTTCGAAGATATCAATAAATAATTAACTAGGAGGAGAAAGATAATGGGTATTTCATTACAAAAAGGTCAAAAGGTAGATTTAACAAAAACAAATCCAGGATTAACAAATGTAATTGTTGGTTTAGGCTGGGATACAAATAAATATGACGGTGGACATGATTTCGATTTAGACTCATCTGTATTTTTACTTGCAGATACAGGCAAAGTAGCAGATCAAAATGATTTTATTTTCTACAATAATACAACAGGTGGCAACGGCTCTGTTGAACATTCCGGGGATAATTTAACTGGCGATGGTGACGGTGACGATGAAGTGGTAAAAGTTGCATTAACACAAGTACCTGCACATGTACAACGACTAGCATTTACTGTAACAATCCATGATGCAGAGGCACGCAGTCAAAACTTTGGTATGGTTTCTAATGCCTATATTCGTATTGTCAATGCTGCTTCCAACGAAGAAATTATTCGTTATGATTTAGGTGAGGATTTCAGTATTGAAACAGCAGTCGTAGTAGGGGAATTATACCGCCATAACGGAGAATGGAAATTTAATGCGATTGGTGCCGGTTACCAAGGTGGCTTAGCTGCACTATGTAATGACTATGGCTTGAGTGTAAACTAAAAAATTTCAACTTTGAACGGAAAGGGAGATTTTCAATGGCTATTCAATTAAGCAAAGGACAACGTATTGATTTAACAAAACAAGATCCAGGCCTAAACAGTATTGGAATCGGCTTAGGCTGGGATGTAAAGCAATTTGATGGTGGACAAGACTTTGACCTTGATGCATCTGTATTTTTACTAGATGCGTCAGGTAAATGCCGTAATGAACAAGACTTTATCTTTTACAATAATTTAACGAGCCCAGATCAATCTGTTGTGCATACTGGTGATAACCGTACAGGAGAAGGTGATGGGGATGATGAAAAGGTTCTTGTAAACTTAAAGCAAGTGTCTCCACAAATTGAAAAGATTGTTGTGACGGTTACAATCTATGACGCGGAGGGCCGTCATCAAAACTTCGGTCAGGTTCTGAATGCCTATGTTCGTTTAACGAATGAAGAGTCAGGGGCAGAAGTATTGCGTTATGATTTAGGTGAAGATTTCAGCATTGAAACTGCCGTTGTTTTTTGTGAGCTTTACCGCCATAATGGTGAGTGGAAGTTTGCCGCAGTAGGCTCAGGCTATCAGGGTGGCTTAGCAGCATTAGTTAATGCATATGGCCTACAATAATTTGGATAGGTAAAGACGGAGGATCTTTTTTGGACGTTTTCAACGAGATATTAAATACATATGCACAGTTTTTTAACTGGCACATGTGGGGACAGGTTTTAACAGATCCAGTATCATGGGGCCTAATTTTTTCATTGATTATTATGGAAGGTCTATTGTCTGCAGACAATGCGTTAGTTTTAGCTGTTCTTGTTAAACATCTTCCAAAGCATCAGCGAAAAAAAGCGTTAATGTATGGGATGTTTGGAGCGTATTTCTTCAGATTTCTCTTCATCGGTATTGGTGTTTACCTCGTGAAGTTCTCCATCGTTAAAGTAATTGGTGCGACTTATTTAATGTGGTTAGTCATACTACATTTTAAAAATAAGAGCGATGATGAAGGAGAAGCACATGAGTTTAAAAAGACGGGTTGGATGGTTCGCGTTTTTGGAACGTTCTGGGCGACTGTTATTTCAGTTGAATTAATGGATGTTGCCTTTTCAGTAGACTCTATACTAGCAGCGTTTGCGATATCAGATCAAGTTTGGGTACTATTATTAGGTGGAGTTTTAGGGATTATTATGATGCGTACTATCGCTGGAGTATTCCTATCATTGATAGAGCGAGTACCTGAGCTTGAAACAACTGCCTATATTTTGATTGCGATTATTGCTCTGAAAATGTTCGCAAGTATTTTTGGATTCCATCTTTCGCATGAATTATTCTTTATTATTTTAATTGCTGCATTCTTGCTGACATTTGTTGTACACAAGATGAATAAGAAAACAGCCGTGTAAACAAGGCACTGTATTGGTCTGTAGGGAACAGGCTGATACAGTGCTTTTTTCACAGAAGGTATGCTATTACTGGGGAGAGGATTAAATGCAACACTTTGCAACAGAAGCAGAGACGATTTTTTATAAGAAGCCACAGCCCTTTACCAAATTGGATACGCCAGATATTCTGTCATATGCCTTAGGTGCGACTTTGTATATGCCAGCTTCCATGCCTAATATTGTGGGTTTGATTCAATCGCAAAAATATAAAGAGCTTACATCACTTGTCATTGACTTAGAGGATGCAGTAGGAGATACAGAATTACTAGATTGTGAAGCAAAATTGATGGAGGATATTAGTGAGTTATATGAGCTATATAACCAAAAACAATTGCAATTACAAGATCTACCACTCCTGTTTATTCGTGTACGTCATGTAGAACAATTTAATTATTTAATAACTTCATTAGGGAAGAAACAGGAAATATTAACTGGTTATGTATTTCCAAAATTTACGGTAGCACAAGGAGCCCGGTATTTTGAGTTACTTGAACAAACCATTTTGGAACATCATTTAACCTTATATGGTATGCCAATTTTAGAAAGTCGTGAGGTATTATATAAGGAATCTCGTATGGAGGCATTATTAAGCATTAAAGAAGTTCTACATCAATACAGGGAACGCGTATTAAATGTGCGTATTGGTGCAACTGATTTTTGTGGTATATACGGAATTCGCCGCCGTATGGACTCGACTATTTATGATATCAGTGTGATTAGAGATTGTATAGCAGATATAGTCAATGTCTTAGGTCGTGAGGAAGATGGTTTTGTTATTTCTGGGCCTGTCTGGGAGTATTTTAGTAATCAACGTGTATTAAAGCCTGCATTAAGAGTGACGCCATTTAGTGAAAAAGGTGCGCTTGATACAAGGAAAGCATTGTTAGACGATTGTTTAGATGGATTAATGAAGGAAGTTTTAATGGATAAACAAAACGGCATTATGGGTAAAACGGTCATTCACCCTAGTCATGTCCGTGTCGTGCATGCACTTTATGCGATTTCGTATGAGGAGTATTTAGATGCATTGAGCATTGTAGAAAATAGTGATGGTCACAAAGGTGTTATGAAAAGTCACTATGCTAATAAAATGAATGAAATCAAACCACATATGAGATGGGCGCAACGAATCTTAAAACAAGCACATGTCTATGGCGTCTATCACGAGTCTTTAGATTTTGCCTCACTGTTATTAAATTCTGAAATAGGTGGTAGTGTTTATGCAGCAACAAATGAGTAAACTAAGCATTTTGCCAAATTATACAATTGATATTGAAGTCACTCATAATCCTCATAATTTTGCATTGACAGATTTATTTAAAATGGCAGCACGTATTAATAAGAAGAGACAGTTTTTGTTTGTGAGCACTGTACTTGGCAAGCATTTAGCTGTTCGTCCCCAAGTCCCATTACTGACTGGAACCCTTCTAGCCTGTATGTATAATCAGCATCTTACTGGTCAAACTGTGCTTGCTATGCCATCTGTTGTAAAAGCATTAAAAGATTGTACAGAGTTGGATGGAATTCAGGATTCAACGGAGGGTTCCATACCACTGTCTGAGGAAACATTGTTTATTGGATTTGCTGAGACAGCCACTGCACTTGGACATGCTGTATTTAATGCATTCCAAACAAATGCCATGTATATCCATACCACACGTGAAGTACTGCCAGATTTTGAACCATTTGTTACATTTGAGGAAGAGCATTCCCATGCGACAAGCCATAGGATTTATACAGAAGAGCCTGATGTTTTACTGCAAGCTAAACGTATTGTGTTAATTGATGACGAGATTACTACTGGTAATACGGTTATTAACATTATTCAAACACTGAGACAGAAGTTTCCGCTTGTTAGGCAGTATGCTGTACTATCTATTTTAGATTGGCGTTCAGAACAGCAACAAAAGGTGTTTCAGCAATTAGAAAAGCAATGGGGGATCTCTATTGAGTTCATCGCCATTATGTGTGGTCAATTTAGCTGTGAGGGAGCACCAAATTTAACAAGCGAGCAACCTAAAATAACAACATGTGCCCCACAGGACATCACACTAATACCAATCAAAGAATCTCTTGATTGCAAATTCTATCGTTCTATTGCAGGGAATGGTCTTGTAAACAATCAGCCTTATATACTAGCGACAGGAAGATTTATGCTAACATCCAAACTGCATATCCAGCAAAAGAAAATGCTACAGGCAATCGCCGAGCAATTAAAAGAGCTACGAACGGGTGGACCAGCACTTGTTATCGGAACAGGGGAATTTATGTATGTCCCTATGCAAATTGCCTCTTATTTAGGGGAAAATGTTTATTTTCAATCGTCGACCCGTAGTCCAATTTATTGTACAGATGAACTAGACTATACGATTACAGAAAAAATAGTCTTTGAAAGCCCAGAGAACAATGGGGTTGAAAATTATTTATATAATATACAAAACCGGCCATATTCGGAACTTTTCATTATTGTGGAACGTATAGCAAATAAAGAGATAATTGCCCGCTTGGTAGAGGCATTACAATCCATCAGTAGCGCAAAAATAAATGTGATTTCTATGCATGAAGTGGAGGTAGAACGATGATATCGACTATACAGCCAGATAAAATGGGGAGCTATGCACCAGAGGATGTTATGTTTTTATTGCGTGATATTAGTAATGTTTTTCTTGAAATGGATAATGAAAAACGTGAACAACTTATTCAAACGGGCACGCATTATTCTGAAATGCTACCAATGGAATATCAACCATCTAAAACATATATGGATCTATTTTATAAAACTTTAGATACTTACGCTGAAAGAATAGCAATAGCTGTTGGTGTGGTAGCAGAGCAAATCATCCAAAATAGAGGGCTAGATAATTTAATTCTTGTTAGCTTAGCAAGAGCAGGTACACCAATTGGCATTTTAATTAAACGGTATATACAAATGCGCTATAAGGTGAATGTACCACATTACTCAATATCTATTTTGCGTGGTCGTGGCTTTGATGAAACAGCAATTCGTTACATGTTGGCACAACATCCTCAAGGTTGTCTTCAATTTATTGATGGTTGGACGGGTAAGGGTGCTATTACCAAAGAATTACTACATTCCTGTCAAAAGTTTAATACACAACATCAAGTACAATTGAATGCCAATTTAGCCGTTTTGGCAGATCCAGGGCATTGTGCCGCCATTTATGGAACTCGTGAAGATTTTTTAATTCCATCTGCTTGTTTAAATTCGACGGTGTCTGGATTGGTGAGTAGAACAGTATTAAATCTACAGTTTATGGATGAGGAAGACTTTCATGGTGCAAAATACTACAAAGAATTAGAGAAGATGGATGTGTCAAACTTGTACATAGAACGCATTGTCACATGCTTTGATAATGTGCAGAGTGAGATTATACGGCAACTTCAAGAGCTGCCCAACTCCGCAATAACTTGGGAGGGCATGAAATCCGTGCAAAGGATTCAGCAGGATTTTGATATTGATAATATTCATTTTATCAAACCTGGTGTTGGAGAAACGACAAGAGTGTTACTAAGACGAATCCCCTGGAAAATCCTAGTTAATCCACAGTACATTCATGAGCTGGAACACATTTTATTATTAGCTCGTGAAAAAAATGTATTGGTAGAAGAATATTCGGATATGTCCTATGCATGTTGCGGCTTAATAAAAGAATTGTAGAGGAGAATAAGATGATACTATTTACATCAGATTTAGATAGAACACTTATTTATTCTAAACGTATGATGGAGATGTTTCCGCCAAATACAGAGACAATGGTAGTTGAGCGGAAGGCTGATAAAGACATGAGCATGATGACAAAGGCAACAGCAGCTTTATTGCAGGAGGTGCATCACCAAACACTATTTGTACCTGTTACGACAAGAGCATTGCATGAATATCAGAGAATACATTTTATTAATGACTTGTGCCCTACTTTTGCAATTACAAGCAATGGGGGTACAATATTAGAAAAAGGTCAGCCATATGACAAATGGACGAAAACATTATGTAGCCGAATTGAAGAATCCTCCATTCCACGAGAGGATATGTTAAAACTATTTCAAACAATCAAATCCGATACATGGCTACAACGTTCTTTCTATATAGATGATCTTTTTTATGTACATCATGTGGATAATGATGTTTTACGCCAAGATGAATTAAATGCAATAATTCAAGAGTTTGACGCTCATGGCTGGTACGTTCTTCTACAAGGTAAAAAATTGTATTTTATGCCCAAGGTACTGACAAAGGAAGCGGCTATAGATTATATGAAGGAATTTTGTACATACGATGTGCATATAGCAGCAGGCGATTCTATTATGGATTACGGAATGCTATCCATAGCTGATTTAGCATTTACACCGAATCATGGAGATTTAAAGGATAAACAGCCAAATGTTCTACCAAATACAACCTACTCAATTCATAATGGTGAAGCATTTACAAAAGATTTGCTAGAAGCCGTTTTACAAATTGCCACACAACAAACGGTAGTTTAGTTTTAAATACTTATTTGCTGTCATAGGTAAGACTATTCTATGACAAATGAATTCTTAAGCCTATGCTAAAGGATGATTTTTTAGGAGGTGCGTTTGTATGCAAACAATCACAATTCAATCAGTGTTGGAGCGAAATCCTGATGATTGGCTACAGGCGTTTCAAGATTCACCAAAGAATCGTGCATTTTATGAGGAAACATCACAACAAATAACTTTTAGCCGAATTGCAGTACGTGTATTAGGAGTGCCAATTGAAGAGGATGATTATTTCAATTCATTATTTACCATGTCACAAACCCAAAGTATTCATATTTTAAGTGAAGAATTAAATAAAAATATTGAACAAAAAGACTTTCAGGCCATACAAACGATTCTAGAACAACATCAGCAAACACCTAAAGGGCTGTCTATTAATCGATTAGTTGCAATGATGTATGGGTATCAATTAATACCTAAGCATGATGATAGTGTAATGAACCGACATTTACAGCTAGCAACCATTAAAATTGTCGAACTTTTTCAGCAACAACAATCTTTAGGTCTACTTGCGAATGAATTTCGCCGTTTTTTAATTGATATGGTGAAGTGGTTAAAAAACCATTGGATTCAATGGACACAGGCAATGAAGCCGACAGATGATTTTCCTAAGGTTGTGTGGTATGGGGAGACGACTGTTAGTCAGCGTTATTTTCTATTATTGCTAATGGAGCTAGGTTGTGACGTATTAATTTTTCATCCAGCTAAAATAGATGAATTTGCAGAGATCGATCCTACAGATTCTTTTTCAATCAGTTACTCGTATGCAAGTGAAACAACTTTACAGCCATTTCCTGACAAGCTTCGTGATCGTCAGGCAACTGTAGGCTATCGTTCGAGTCAGCATTTTGAACAATTAATGCATGATCAGCAATCAGGAGTTTTTAAGCCTTGGCAATTTAAAGATCTTATGCCACGCTCCTTAACACTAAGAATGACCTATGATGATATTTTTATTTATGCGAAAGAAAAGGCCATGGTCCGACCGAAATTTGAAGTTATTGGGGATGAGATAATCATTCCAGTAATATTTGCAAAAATTAGTGGAGTGTCGAGCCAACGTGAAGAATACTGGCATTATATGCATCAATTACTGGCTAGTCCGCAAACCGTTTTTGTGCAGGTGTTCCCTTATTCAAAAACGAGCAAGGCAAACTTCCATTTTCACTATAAACATTGCTTAGTAAATGGGGAGCTGTCAGTAGAGCGCATTATGCAAAGTGATTGGTGGCAATACGGGGAATTACCATTGGAGCTACAGCGTGCAATTTCTTATACGATAAAAGCTTCATGTGAGCAACCCATGTTAAAACAACAATCAAATGAGACTTTATATGATTTACAGTTATTTTTATTTAAACAGATGACGATGATTCCTCAGGATATACTGCGATTACTACAAAACTTTGACTACTCTCAAGAGGTACCAAAACTTGTATTATATCAAGCGCCACAGCAGCCAGCTTTATCACGTGAGGACATTGCATTACTAGCGTTTTTAAATCGCTTTGGTATGGATATTGTATTTTATAACCCGACAGGCAAACTAGATTTAGAAAGGCACTTACTAGAGGATTCATATGATGTACACCGTTTAGAGCATATGCTATTTGACTTGCCTTATGAAGAACCAAAGCAGCAAAAATCTGCACCAGATAAAATCATTAAAAAGCTCTTTAATCGTTTTTTCTGATGACAGGAAGGAGGCGGCACGAATGTCAAATAACCCTACGACAATTGAACAATTGACAGTGGAAACAGCAGAAGCCGTCAAACAACAATTATGGGGAAATACAGAGGTACAGCAAATTGCCAATAAGATTAATATAAAAAATCAGCAGGACTTAATGGAGTTGGGCAGAGAGCCAGCTACAAAATTAGCAAAATTCGCAGATCAAATTTTAGACTTAATCACCCAATCAGCATCCTATGAGTCAAATGAATTATTTAAGCAGCTTGAAGCCTTAATGTTGACATTTGATAAAAAAGATTTTGCTGAGCAAAAGGGCTTCTTCAAGAAACTATTTGCACGTAAAGCGAAAAGTAATGATGATTTATTTGCGAAATACAATGTACTCAGTAGAGATATTGAAAAAATTCATTATCAATTTGTGCTTATGGAGGAGGAATTAGCAAAAGATAATCGAGTCCTGGCACGGTTATATAATGAGGATTTGATGTTTTATCTGGAGCTAGAAAAATATATTGTTGCAGCAGATATGAAATTACATGAAGTACAAACAACCCTAATACCTATGTATGAGAAACAGGGTGAGGCGGGTAATCAAGTGGCAAAAATGGAGCTCAATCGTTTGCAAGCAATTGCCGAGTTGCTTCAACAGAAAATAGATGAGTTAGAGAAATCACGTATGGTTGCCATTTTAACAGCCCCGCAAATTGAGATGCTGCGCAATGGAAATAGTGAATTGATGGAACAAATAAATGGTGCTTTTGTTAAGACCATCCCTGTATTCAAAATGGGGATACTGAATGCAGTGAATGAAAGGCGGCAGCAATTACAGAGTCAGTCAGCATTAGCTTTTGAAAACCGTGTCAAGCAATTTGGAGGAGCCAGTAATGAAGCAGTTCAATTGAGCACTGCTCTAGCTCAGCAATCTGAAACAACACAAACACTTGAGGAAATTTGGGATACAATTATAGAGGGTATTACTAATTATCGTAAGCTTCATGGAGAATTAACAGCACAGCGTAAGGTATCAGAGACACAGCTGATGGCATTAAGAACGTGAGCCTTTAAAAGCTGACATCATTTAAAAAGAGATGATGTCAGCTTTTTTTATCTTCATTTCAATTAACGGTTGCTAAGAGACTCCAATTTACAGGCAACTATGAATGCATTCTAAGATTGCTTAATATGTATAGGTTGAGCCCTTAGCATCGGCTTATTTTCTACCTGAACGCCATGATAGTCCCCAATTGTAGGCTTTGTCCATATCTTGATGTCCCTTAAAATATTCAACAAGTCGTTCAACTTTAAATGTTTCATTGTTCACATTTTCAATCATAGCTATTGCACACATATTTTTACCATTACGATGTTCACTTAAACGAACTTCAATGCTAGGACCTGTTCCGTAGTTGATTGTCGCAATCCCATCGGCTTCAGCCCAATTTGCTACACCCTCATAGATAAATGTATAAACTAGCACTCGCTTAATGTCTCTTACCTTGTTTCCATTAATGCGTAAATTCTCACCGCTGCTTGACATGCCAGTGCGATCATCACCATCTAGCTCAATAAAAGGGGCAGAATGCAAACTACCAAAAGCATTACCAAGAGCCTGAACACAACTTTTACTACCATCTGTCATTTCATATAAGCATCCTAAATCTAAATCAATCCCTCCTTTAGAATTGGTGCCGAATAAAGAAGATAAAAAGCCACCTGAATTTCTCTCAGTTCTCTGATTCCAGTTTAAATTGACTAAAATTTCACCAATCTCTTGATTTTGTGATTTTGTTAAGTTAACGAATTGACCTTTTTTAGTTAATTCAATTTTACTTAAATTGACCATGTATTGAACCGCCCCTTATTTTTACATTTACTTTTATTGTATCAAATTTTAAAAATATTTACAGATTTATGTAAAATATCAAAAACGACAAATTGATATTAGTCAATTTGTCGTAAAATTACCTATTTCATTTGTTATATAAACTCATCTTCTAGCTCCACATTAATCTCATGCCCATGATAGCTTTGATAGGACACAATAAGCGTATCCAAATGCTCTAAGTTTTCTTCGTAGTCTAGTATACGGGATAAAATATAAAGTAGGTGATAGCTCGAAAACTCCGTATCGCCTTCCTCATGTGCATAGGTTATTTGTTTGATAAAAATTTCCATCAGTTCATTACGTTGAATATAGTCGATGTTTTTACTCCACTCAGAATGCTCGGGCTTTAACTTTCCTGTATATTTTAATAGCAGCTGTTCATGATACGTAAGTAAAAAGTCCAGTCGCTCCTGAATCATTAAGTGAAATTGTGTTGGTAGCTGGGCCAATTCGTTTTCATGATTATGCAAACGTTGCAGCAATTCTAAACTTTTTTTAGATGTTAAAATCATTTGACGATAGACCACTAGCTTACGCACTTTAACATACTTTTTATGTTTGAGGTAATTGCGTTCTTCCTTATAGAAATCATACAATGTATCAACTCTTAACATACGGTTTTTAAATTTACTTAATGCTCCCTTTGTAGATGTATGTTCAGAAGCCTGACGGACAGCAAGTCGTGTCCATCGAATAATATCGTCTTGTAAAAAGTAAATCTTACGGAAAAGCTTTACCTCATACTTTGGAGGTAAAAAGACTAGGTTAACAACAAAGGCCGCTAACACCCCAACTAATATGGTAATAAAGCGAAAAAGACCGAACGTCAGGAAGTCATCTCCTTGAATTTCCATTATGGCAACAACTGTTACGAGCGCTAGTGACAATGATTTTTCAAGTTTAAATTTCAACATTATACCGATGGCAGTGATAACTGCAATGCCAACAGCTACTACATGGTGACCAAAAAGCAAGCCAAAAATGACTGCGATGGTAGCTCCTATAATATTTGCTTGTACTTGCTCAACAATTGTTTGATAGGATCGATAAATCGATGGCTGAATGGCAAAAATCGCTGCAATTCCAGCAAAAACTGGAGAAGAGAGATTTAGCAACTCCGCAATAAAGAGTGCTAGCACGATGGCAACACCAGTTTTGAATACACGGGCACCTAATTTCATAGAAAATCTGGATGTCCTTTCTGTCTAAAATTTTTAAGCTTCTTTACATTATAGAAGGAAGTGCTCATAAAATACATAAATTTGTATGCTGACATAAGAAAAAGACGACTCCTACTAGCGAGTCGTCTTTGTATTGTGATGTTTAAAGTTGTGAAAATGCATAGTCTACCGCTTTAATTGTTTCCAAAATATCTGCTTCAGTATGTTCAGTTGTTAAGAACCATGCTTCATATTTCGATGGAGCTAGATTGATGCCTTGATTAAGCATTAATTTGAAGAAGCGACCGAAGATTTCTCCGTCAGCGTTTTCTGCTTGCTCATAGTTTTCTACTTTCACATCTGTAAAGTAAATAGTCAGTGCCCCTTTAAGACGATTTAATGTAATTGTTACTCCATGCTTTTTAGCTGCGGCTAAAATACCATTTTCTAAAATTCCACCTAGTCTATCCATTTCATCGTAAATCCCTGGTGTTTGTAGCACTTCTAGGCAGGCGATACCAGCTTGCATCGATGCAGGGTTTCCGGCCATAGTACCTGCTTGGTAGGCTGGGCCAAGAGGAGCGACTGTATCCATAATTTCTTTACGACCACCGTATGCGCCGATTGGCAAACCACCACCAATAACTTTCCCAAGTGCTGTTAGATCAGGTGTTAGTCCAAGTAAGTTTTGAGCACCACCATAATGGAAGCGGAATGCTGTGATAACCTCATCGTAAATCGTTAATGCTCCTTTTTCTTTTGCAGTAGCATGCACTAGCTCTAGGAAGCCCGGTTTTGGCTCAACAATACCAAAGTTCCCTACGATTGGTTCGATTAAGATAGCGGCAATTTGTTCGCCCCATTTATCCATTGCTTCGGTAAAGGCATCAGGATTATTAAAAGGTACAGTAATTACTTCCTCAGCAGTAGAAGTTGTTACGCCTGCTGAGTCTGGTGTTCCTAATGTAGCAGGACCTGAACCAGCGGCTACTAATACTAAATCGAAGTGGCCGTGATAGCAACCTGCAAATTTCATTATTTTCGTACGACCAGTATAGGCACGTGCAACGCGAATAGTTGTCATTACAGCTTCTGTACCAGAGTTATTAAAACGCACTTTATCCATAGACGGTATTGCTTCTTTTAACATTTTTGCAAAAGTAACCTCGTATTCCGTTGGGGTTCCAAACAACGTACCATTTTCAGCGGCATGGGTAATAGCCTTCGCAATATGTGGGTGACCGTGTCCAGTTACGATAGGTCCGTATGCCGCTAGATAGTCAATATAACGATTGCCGTCAACATCCCAGAAGTAAGCTCCTTTCCCACGAGCCATTGCTACAGGCGAGCCTCCGCCCACTGCTTTATAAGAACGAGAAGGGCTATTTACACCACCAACGATATGCTGTAGCGCTTCCGTGTGTATTGCTTCAGATTTTGTATGATTCATATGATTGCCTCCTATGTCTTTATACGTACTCTATTGTAGACCTATCAGTACCAGAAATCCAAAGAAATTAAGGGAAATGACTTGTTTTATCACTTGGAGTAAAATAGAACCTACAGAGGAGGAGATTATTGTGACTTTAATAGAAGGAAAAAAAGCGCCAGATTTTTCTCTTATAAATGAAAAAGGAGAGACGGTAAGGTTAGCAGATTTCAGAGGACAAAATGTAATAGTCTATTTTTATCCTAAAGATATGACACCAGGATGCACAACTGAGGCATGTGATTTCCGTGATAAGCATGAGGATTTTAGCCAACTAAATGCAGTTGTGCTAGGTATCAGTCCTGACGATGCAAAAAAGCATACCAAATTTATAGATAAGCATGGACTACCATTCTCCCTTCTTGTGGATGAGGATCATGCAGTTGCGGAGGCATATGGCGTATGGGGGTTGAAGAAGATGTATGGACGTGAGTATATGGGAATAGAACGTTCAACATTTTTAATTGATACAGAGGGGAATCTTATGAAGGCTTGGCGCAAGGTACGCGTGAAAAATCACATTGAAGAGGTATATACCTATTTAGCAGAATGGGAGGCGACAAAATGAGAATTTATTTTACATTTGAACCAAGACCTGATTTACGTGATCCGTTAGTAGCAGAGTTTCCACACGTAGATTTTATTTTTGAGACTGGCTTATCCATCGATGAGTTGCAAAGAGCAGATGTACTTGTTACATATGGTGAGGATTTAAATAATGAAAATATGAATTACGCAACAAACCTGAAGTGGATTTTTGTAGCCTCGGCTGGAATTGAAAAAATGCCTGCTCAAGCTATTATGGAACGAAATATCTTAGTTTCAAATGTGCGAGGTATTCATAAAACGCCAATGGCAGAATCGATGCTTGCTCATATTTTAGCTATTAAACGTGCGCTACCATGGATATATGAGCAGCAGAAGAAGAGTGAATGGTCAAAAAAAGCAAAGCAATCTGAATTACGAGACAGTACAGCTCTTATTCTAGGACCTGGCGCTATTGGCTCAGAGGTAGGGCGTTTATTACAGGCTTTTGGTGTAACAACAATTGGCTGTAACCGTTCTGGGAAAGAAGCTGCTTATATGAATAACATGGTGTGTTTCGATCAATTAATGGAAGCTTTGCCTAAGGCTGATATCGTCATTTCTGTATTACCTAAAACGGATGAGACAACGTATCTCTTAAAACTAGAGCATTTTAAAGCAATGAAAAGTAATGCGATCTTTATGAATTTTGGTCGTGGCAACTTAGTAGAGGAAGATACTTTAATTCAAGCCATTCAGGCAGGTGAAATTGGCTATGCTGTTTTAGACGTATTTGAGCAAGAGCCTTTAGCGGCAGATCATCCATTATGGTCCTTACCGAATGTTATCGTATCTCCACATATTTCAAGCCATTCTTCACGATATGTTGAACGCAGCTTAGAAATTTTTAAACCAAGTTTAGAAAAATGGTTACGGGGTGAGAAGGATTTAGAAAATGTGATGGATTTATCAAGAGGCTATTAACTCAAGTAAGAATTTATCAACAAAGCTTGGGTGACATTTACAATAGAAAGTGTTAATTGAGATTTAGGTTATATAAGAAAGCTTCTTGCTGAACGACCATTAACTTAGAAAGTAGAAACAGCTACCATTCAGGATGGAGAAATTACATTGAAAAATGTTGTTGATTTAGAAGGTGTATGATTGACAGAACTAGGCCTAGTTCGCTACACTAATTATAACAATTATAAATTAAGAATATTTATGGAAGAGGTGCATGGCGATGTCTGCAACGCATTTACAGGATGCCCTTGACACGTTAAAAACAACTGGTGTACGTATTACTCCTCAGCGTCATGCTATTTTGGAATATTTAATACAATCAATGGCACATCCAACTGCCGATGAAATTTATAAAGCACTTGAAGGAAGATTTCCAAATATGAGTGTAGCAACTGTTTATAATAACCTTCGTGTATTTCGTGAGGTTGGTTTAGTGAAAGAACTTACCTATGGTGACGCTTCGAGCCGCTTTGATTTCGTTACAAACGATCATTATCACATGATTTGTGAATGCTGTGGAAAAATAGTCGACTTCCATTATCCTGGTCTCGATGAAATCGAACATTTTGCATCACAAGTAACAGGCTTTGATGTGCATTCGCATCGTTTAGAGATATACGGCACTTGTCCATCATGTAAAGGTGTATCTACAAAAGTGCAATAAAAAAATCCTAGCTCTTAAATGGGCTAGGATTTTTTTGTCCTATTATAAGATTGGTCAAATTCTTTTCCTTCTAAAGTTGGATCTAATGTTAATGGCTCATTACAGTACATACACATATCTACACGACCTAAAACTTTTGTGTGTTTATGGCAATTAGGACATTCTACTTGAACTGCTCGAGTTGAAAGAAGTCCAATCCAAGCATATACAACTGTACTGCCGATGATGCACAGAACACCGAGAGTCATAAAAATTAAGACGAGAATAGGATTGTTTTTAAAGAAAATTCCTCCATACATAACGATAAAGCCAATAAAAATAAGAGCTAATGCAAAGGAACGAATTTTATTAATTTTATTTTTATAAGGTTTCATATAATATCTTGCCTCCCAATCTAAAATCTACTATAACATATAAGAACAAAGTATTTTAGCTTTGAGAACATGGAAAGAAGGAATACTTTTAGAGTATGTCGAATTTTTAACGAAATAAAAGGCTACAAATAAATAGGGGGGCTGAACATGGAGCAAGTTTTGCGTCCAATATATCAGGAACGCGCGAGTCAGTCGAATACATTAGGTGTTATTTTAGTAGAAAAGCGTGATGAACAAAGTAATGTTACAGATACATTTGATACAGTCTTACTTATTATTGTAAAGGAAGCGGAAAAGCCAGTCTTTACGAAACATTACTTATATGAAGGAAATAAAGTAGCTTTACATACTGTTACTGAAAAGCTAATACGAAAATGGCTACTAATTGGTTCAAATAGAAAAGTGGTTGATTGGATTTTCTTTGGCAGGGTATTGTTTGATCGAAATGAGTTTCTTCATAAATTGAAAATTGAATTACAGGAGTTCCCGTTTAGTGGACGAAAGATTAAAACAGGCATTCAATTTTCCAAGTTAATTCGACGTTATTTAGAAGGCAAAGAATATTTTGATAAGGGAAGCTACTTAGATGCTTATAATCATGTTGTAGATTCGTTACATCATCTGGGGCGTTTGTCCATTATCGATAGCGGGCTTTATCCTGAAGTAACTGTTTGGGCACAAGTGAGAAAAATTGAGCCAGCGATTTATAAATTATATGAAGAGCTTGTTTCGAGTAATGAACCGATAGAAAAACGCTTAGAGCTATTGTTTTTAGCAAGTGAATTTTTGATACACTCTCGTACTAGAGACGGTGCCCAGCATATATTAGAAGTAATGGAATCTAAAGAGACTTGGACCATCCAAGAGTTGCATGATCATCATGAGCTAGTGAATTACTCGGTTGATTTAGAGGTGTTTGTTGAATATCTGGTGGACAAAGGCTATATTCTTGTCGAACCAATCGCTGCAAAAAGTGAAATGATATTCCATCGACATTACAAAGTGAATAAAGAGGCTCTGGAAATGGAGTAAGGACTTGTAGTATGCTAGTAATCGAGGTATATATTAATACCTCGATATTTTTTTATAAAAAGTATTGACGTCTAATATAATGATATTGTATTATATTAATTGTCGCTAAGACATAACAAAACTTGATAGCTTCAAGAAAACTTTTTTAAAAAGTGATTGACAGAGATTGAGTGTGATGTTAATATAAAGAAGTCGCTGAAAAAAACGACTAAATAATGAACCTTGAAAACTG
>NZ_DKJS01000052.1:0-18243 GCF_002455205.1 Lysinibacillus sp. UBA6686
ACCTACAGCTTCATATGCAAGCAAAAACAACTTCAGAAATGCTTTAAATAATAGTAAAAACAGCGTTCTTAGATAGTAAGTGCGCTGTTTTTACTATTATAGCTTTATAAATATGTTCGATAATTGATGATAATGTTTGTTAGACATCATCTTATTGATACTCGAGTGGTGAATTGTACTTAAACTGAGGGGCGGTTTTAGGAAATCTACATTCATGTTAGCCGTTACAAATCGAGGCGGCTCTGCTCCATCACCAATTTCATGTCCATTTTTATGATGCAACGCAAGCGCAGCAGATCCATGGCAATCGATTAAAGATGCGAGTAAACCACCATATAAAAATCTAGAGATACCCATATATTTGGAATCAGGTGTAAAGATGGTAACCGTCTTATGCCAACCAGTTCGAAGGTGATGTCCATCCTTATTCAGTCGACCACACCCACCAAGCTAATCGTCTGGATAAATATCTTGTATTGCTTTTTCTACTTTGAATTCTTCCATTCTACTTCCTCTTATATTGTGAAATTTCGCTATATTTGAAATAATTGTTATTACTTAGGGGAAAGGGAGGTAGATAACTTGAGTTTTCAAATTATAACATTACCAGCCTATCGGGCAGTAGGATTAAAATGGGAGGGAACGTTCTCTGAAATCGTACCTCATTTAAAAAATGTCATTCAACAAGCTCAAGACCGTGCCGATGAGTTAGAGAATAGAGTGAATCCTACTATCCAATTAGGTTTGTCCTATCTTGTAATGGACAATGGATTCGCATATTACGCAGTGTATGAAGTGAGTGAGGAGCAGGAAATTCCTGAGGGAATGATCGAAATATCGGTTCCTGAATGGACGTATGTGAAGACGACTCATCAAAAAGGAAAAGATATTCAAAAATCCTATACGGACTTACATCAATGGTTATTTGAGAGCGACTATACCGTATTTAGAGAAGCTGGTGTAGAATACTATGATCCTTATATGCCGATTAAACATGAACATCATCCAGTTGATCAAGATCCGAACGATCCGCATTTTGATATTTATATACCGATTGTAAAAAAATAATGTTTTTTATTATACAATCAGGCTCATAAAAGGTTTAAAAGTATCCGTTTTGAATTATCTTTTATCAGAACGGATTCCTTTTATTGCGCCATAAATAAAAGGTAGCGTATGATTCCCAGTTTTTCCACGGACACGATAATTCTAATATTTCATCTTTTGTAGGTTTACGGTCCATAATTCGTAATATTTTTATTGAATTAATTAGACCCATATCATCGATTGGAAATGCTGTCTGAAACCTAGGGCAGCGCATTAGAACATAATTGGCTGTCCAAGGACCAATTCCTCGTATTTTTAGTAAGTATTTTTCAGCATCCTTAAAGTTCATATTCATTAATTGTTCCCTCGATAATTCTCCATTTGCCATTAATTTAGCAATGCCACTGATCATTTGTTCGTACGAAGGGAAAACTCAATACTTTTTATAACTCCATTCGACTGAATCCCCATATTTTTCTACGAATTGCCTCTTTAAGGAGTACGCGAAGGTTAAGTTAATTTGTTGCCCTAAAACTCCCCAGCATAAAGCTTCAAATAAATCGGGAATGCCTAACTCGCAATCCATAGAATTTTTGAGCAGGCATATTCAGTAAGGGGTCTGTTTTTGCCATTTCAAAAAATGTCGTTAAATCGTTATTTAGATCAAACCACTTATGAATATAGTTCACAATCTCTTCTCGTTTCCACTTTTCAATAGGTCTAGAATCATTTAAAAATTGAACATTCATTTGTTTATTATTCATTACATTTATCTGTACTAATGACCGAATTTCCCCAATAGCTATAACTTTTGTTATGACATCATTCTCTATAACATACATGCATTCATTTTTTTCCTTGTTAGATAGCCTAGGTTTGCAACTATATCAAAATCTTCGGGTAATGTAATAACTATCACATCATTGACTTCAAACCATGTCATTTTTCATTCTCCTCATCTTATTAAGAGTAATTTTACTTTATTACATCATAATCTTTTGTTATTTTGTTATCTTGCTATTACATTCTTAACACCTTATTTTTTTAGAATGATGGGGTTATAGTGTTATTTATCAAGAATAATAAATAGGAGTGAATAAAAGTGATCCAAGATATTAAAACACGTATCGCAAACTTAAATTGGGATTCAATTCAAAGTGATTTAGATGAGCAAGGATTTGCAAATCTTCCAGTGATTTTAACAAAGGAGGAATGTGAATACTTCATAGAATTGTATTGTGAGGAAGAGTCATACCGAACAACTATCAATATGATGAGATACCGCTTCGGGAATGGGGAGTACAAATATTTTTCCTATCCATTACCTGAAATTATCCAAAGTTTAAGAGAGTCCTTTTATGTAGAATTGGTCAAAACAGCCAATCGATGGTTGGGTTATTTAAAGAAAACAGAACAGTTTCCAGATCATCTTCAAGATTTTTTGAACACCTGTGAAAAATATGAACAAACTAGACCGACACCCTTACTATTAAAGTATGAAACAGGAGGGTTTAATTGTTTACATCAAGATCTATATGGCGACCTATTTTTCCCGTTTCAAGTAGTATTTGTTTTAAATCAACGAGATAAAGACTTCTGCGGTGGAGAATCTCTATTAGTGGAACAAATTCCTCGTGCTCAGAGTAGGGGACATGTCATTACTTTAGACCAAGGTAGTGCACTAATCTTTCCTACTAACTATAGACCTGTTCTAGGTAAAAAAGGTTATTACAAAAATACAGTTCGGCACGGAGTAAGCACGGTTACTTCTGGAGCACGATACGGTCTTGGAATTATTTTTCACGATTCTAAGTAAAATTGAAATTCAATATCTTGTTATTTAAATCCAGAGAGTATATTGAAAGGAGAGGTGAGATAAATAGTGGATAGTATCAATAACGGACATAAAGAGAGCCATGAGTATAGAAATTTGAATGATGGAGAAATGTTTACAGATGAAAAGTGGCAAGCAATTATCAGCGTACAATAATCAGATATTCTGTAAATCATAGAGGTGTCACATGAAAAATAACAAATATTTTAATTTTTACAAGCTCTGGCTAGGACAGTCTATCAGTTTGTTAGGTACCCAGTTTACAGTAGTAGCTTTGCCTCTTTTTGCATTAGAGGTACTAGAAACAAGTGAGGCGAATGCTGCCATGCTTCGTGGAATTATATTTATTCCTTACCTAATTTTCGGATTAGTAGCCGGTGCTTTGATAGACATCCTTCATAGAAAAAAGGTTTTGCTAATTTGTAGTATATGTCAAGGTGTTTTATTTTTATCAGTATTCATACTGACTGTAACAAATATAATAACGTTCCCTTTACTGGTGATTCTCATGTTGTTAAACGGAATATTTACCACGTTTTACAACATAGCAATTCCTTCTTTCTTACCGGAAATATTACCAGGTAAAGACAACTTGAAAAAGGGAAATGCTCAACTAGCCCTTTCAGAGTCTCTTTCTATTGTAATTGGTCCTATGCTAGCAGGGATCGTTATTACTCTAGTTGGATTAACAGGCTTATTCACTGTTGACGCAATAACGTATTTTGTTTGTTTTTTGTGTGTATTATTTATTTCAAAGTTTAAACCGCATACAGAAGGCTCTTTAAAAAACGTAAATATAAAATCGATACATAAAAACATATATGAAGGTTTGATATATTTTAAAAGCCACCCTGTATTAGAACCAATTATAAGCTGTGGCGCTGTTTACGGTTTTTTCAAGTACATACTAAATAGCATTTTAGTAATATTCCTTTATAAGGTAATGGGTCTATCTGAGCTTGAAATAGGCTTTGTTATAGGTTCGGCAGGCGTGGGATTTTTAATAGGTAATACGATCCTCGTAAAAAAAAGTCAACAAATTAATAATACAAACATGCTTATTTATAGCGCTACTGTATCAGTTATCGGACTGTCCTTAATACCAGTAATGGGATATTTAGGAACCGTTTACGGAATAGTAGCTGCAAGTATCCTACATGGTATGGGAGAAGGTGTATTTGGCCCTTACGCAGCAACCTTACGACAACTTGCTTCACCAAGTCACATGCTGGGCAGAGTAAATGCTGTACAGCGTACGCTCAATTGGGGAGCTTGGGCATTAGGAAGTTTTGCAAGTGCATTTTTAGTTTCTATAGTTGGGCTTCAAACAACTCTATTTATAGGAGGCTTCGGAACATCATTATGTTTAATAGTGTTGGTAAGACGAGGCATATCAAAAGGGACCAACCTTGAATATTCAGGTTCAATTTAGAGGAGATGATGATGGATAAGATTTCAAAAGAAACTATATCACATGTTTTATTTATTGGAGGTTGGACTAAACCCATACAAGATGCTTTAGACAGGGGATATACTGTTTCGTATATTGGGTCTTACAGTAAACACATATATTTCGATGGAACTATCTTAGAAAAGTGTTTCTATAAAAAAGAAATAGACACAACAAACATTCCCGTGAGTGTGTACTATGCTGAAGAATTGTTCAAAGAGAAACCATTTGATGTGGTTGTATCTTTCAACGAAGCAGCCTTGGATACGGCTAGCATCATTGCAAAGATTCTTAATGTTAAAGGATTTTCTTACAACGCAAATATGATAACCCGCAATAAAGACATAATGCGTGAACTTCTAGCAGGCAAAGACTATTCGATAGATTCGCTGGTTTGCAAAAACATAAAAGATATTAGTGAATTTTTGCATAAAAAAAATAGTATGATCATAAAACCTGCGATTGGCGCAGGTGGTAAAGGTGTATCTAAGCTAGACATAGGAGATGACATAGAGGGATTTATGAAAGATAATGGTATTCACTTACCTATTTTAGTGGAAGAGTACGTTGAAGGAGACGTAGTTTATACGGTCGAAGCCGTTTCTTATAACAAAAAACATTCTATACTAGCTATATCAGCTGAAATATTTAAAGAAGATACGTTTTTAATCAACTATACTATTATGCCAGCACCTCTAGAAGAATCTCAAAAAAAATTAATCATTGACAAAGTAATGCTATTTTTGGACGACATGCAACTGGAAGATGGCATTACTCATACAGAAGTAAAGCTAGACAAACAAAATAAGCCAATTATCATAGAGTCTCAAGTTAGGATAGGTGGAGGTAACATTTGGAAAATGGTAGAACTTACAACCGGCATATCTCAATTCGGATACTATTATGATGCATTAGCCACTAGGACTCTAGATGAATTTAGATGTGTCCCTTCAAAATGTCAAGCTATGTCTTTAAGCTTGATTCCAAAACCAGGTTGCCTAAAAGAAATCAAGTATGAAGGGTTAGCTAACATATCCGAGATCGTATTCGTTGATCTATTAGTAAAAGAGGGCGACACCATACCAACTATTGTAGACAGTACAGGGCGCAAAGGATATATATTATTTACGGCTAATAATATAGAACATATGTATGAATTAGCCAATAAAATATGTGACAATATAACATTTGTTTATCAAGATTTGTCAGAGTGGAAGCCTTCTTTTAAAAAAATATAAAAAAGATCATCACACATGACGCGGGTCCTTTTGAGGCTTTCACGAATGCCCATATTTATTTTGTAAACATGGGAATCACGTATATTAGGAAGGAAAGGTTAAAGTCGTACGATAAAATCATATTAATTCATAGTTTATAAAAAGTTCTATTTTAAGCATTTATATCTTGTGTAGTAGAATTCTTATTATGAGGTAATGATCTCTTTGTAAATTATAAATTGGAGTTGTGACCATTTGTTTAGAAAAATAAGCAAATTTTTAATTTCAAGCCTTCCGTAAAACACGGAAGGCATTTATTTTGCGCTTTGAGAACGATCGAGAAAGGCATTGGTGCGTGTTACTGAATCTCGATAAAGCTTTAACCAAATAATCTAAGATAAAAAAGGGTCACTTGGGATAGGAGTGACCCCTAGTAACAATTCGGAGGTGTAAGGCTAAAATAGCTTTACATTACTATTAATATGCCTTGATAGCGTAGTTGGTATAGTTCATAGCCTGAGAAATAGATGTTAGAAATAAAAAAGCTCTGATATGGTTCATATTAACTTACCAAAATTTAAAGAATGACTTATCTTAATTTTTTATAAATTTAATCCAAATCTCTTTAATTCAATGAAAATACCTTCCAATTGTTTTCCTTTGTCTGTTAACGTATATTCCACACGAGGGGGAACCTCCGGGAAAACCTTTTTATTCAATATCCCATGATCTTCTAGTGTCTTAAGACGAAGTGAAAGTGTTTTCGGGCTAATTCCATTCATTGATTTCAATAGGTCACTAAATCGCATTGTTCCTTCTATAAGCAAATCACGAACAATTAAAAAAGTCCATTTAGTCCCAATCACGTCGAGCGTTTTAGCAATGGGGCAAGTCTCACCTGGTGCTCCTTTGGTCAATACTACCGGCTCAATAACACTCATCCAAACATCTCCCTAAAATTTTTGACTAATTTACCTTATCATATCACAATAGTATACTTTCAGAAACTTTATGAATTAAATATCACTACTTCCATAAATGAAGTTACTATATTTATAATATCGTTGTACATTATTATTTCTTCCCTTATTGAGAAGGTGATAAAAATCATTACAAGAAATCAACGAAACAAGCTACTGTTGTGTAACTCATTGCTTTATTAATTAATGCTTTTGCTATTGGTACGTCATCATGAGTATTCTCCCAGAGCAAACGATTTGATTTTTACCTTAAGTGCAGTAGGGTTGTCGGTTTAGGCGGAGAATTGAAGGAGCAAGAAAACGATGAAAAATATACTTATTATTAACGGTCATCAGAAGTATAGTTCAGCAGAGGGGAATTTGAATCAAACATTGATGAACAAAATGGTCAGTTTTTTAAGTGAAAAGAACAATGTAAAAACAACAATTATTCAAAACGGCTATAAAATCGAAGAAGAACAACAAAAACTTATATGGGCTGATATTGTCATTTACCAAACACCTATTTATTGGTTCAGTGTCCCGGGCTTATTGAAGACGTATATGGATGAAGTATATGCTTATGATTTATTTTTTAGGGGGGCTAATGAGTATGGAAAAGGCGGGTTATTGACTGAAAAGAAATATATGTTTTCGATTACCTGGAATGCTCCTGAAAAAGCATTTAACGATCCAAACCAATTTTTTGAAGGGAGCAGCCTAGAAGATGCATTAATTCATTTACATCGTATACAGAAATTTCTCGGAATGAAACCTTTACAGAGTTTCTCCTGTTATGATGTAGTCAAAAATCCGAAGGTTGAAAAGTTTGTATCCGATCTTGAATTACACCTACAAGCGGTATTGAATTTTTAATCTATTAAGTAAACCTATAAGGAGAGAAAAACATGTTAAAAGATAAAAAAGTTGTAATTATCGGTGGAAGCTCTGGGATTGGTTTGGAATCAGCTAAACAACTAATAGCTCAAGGGGCAGAAGTAATCATTGCCAGCCGTTCCGAAGATAAATTACAGAATGCAAAAGAGCAACTAGGAGTTAGAGCAACGGCTTATATTCTAGATACAACGCAAGAACAGCAAGTCCAATCTTTCTTTGAAAAGATTGGCCAGTTCGATCATCTTGTGGTAAGCGCAGCAGAAACATCCAGCGGGTTATTCCTCCAAACGGATACAGCCCAAGCCCGGAAATTATTTGAAAATAAATTCTGGGGACAATATTATGCAGCGAAATACGGTGCTTCAAATATTTTACCAAACGGTTCAATCATTTTATTCTCTGGAGTTGTAGCCTACAAATCTATAGTTGGGTCAGCAATTCTAGGGGCAGTCAATGCGGCTATTTCGAATCTAGGCCAGACTTTGGCATTAGAACTTGCTCCAATCCGAGTAAACATTGTTTCACCGGGTATCATTGATACACCTTCCCGTAGCAAAATGCCAGAAGAAGCACGTAATAACTTCTATAATACAGTTGAAAACAAACTCCCTGTGAAACGAGTAGGAAAAGCTGAAGATGTTGCACAAAGCGTACTATATTTGCTACAAAATAGTTTCGTGACTGGAACCGTTCTTCATGTAGAAGGCGGTCACATTTTAACTTAAGCCAGCAGCTAAGGAAGATAAATTCCCTAAACAGGAAAAAACGCTATTCTTTTTGTAGAACTATACTGGGCACTGACCTAAAAAAATGAAACAAATAAAAACACCTTTCGTTGAATAACGAGTATTGTACCTTATCAAATCAACGCGGAGGTGTTTTTCTATGGGGACAAGAGTGAGTTATCCAGTAGAGGGGAAAATGAAAGCAATTGAAATGAGACTAGCAGGGACTCCGATGTAAAGGTAAAAAGGTTCAAGGTTTGTATCGAAGAAGTTAAATTTAATGGCAGATATTTTTTTATCGGAAAAAATTGAAGGGGATTTTTGAACTGGACAAGATGAAGAGTACACTGAAAAAATAGAGGAACTCATTTACCAATATATAAGTAGAGGTCGAAAATGTTTCGATTGATGTTAAGCCGAAAGAAGTTGCTTTAAAGATTCATTCTTTATTCAAGTAGAAAACTACCTGATGCAGTGTAGTATTAAACTGAGAATAGAAATTATAAAAGGGTCACTGAGTTAAGGTGACCCTGAATGAGAGAGGTTGTGACGGTCAACCAACGCCACAACCGAATAAGTGCGTGCGATACACTCAATATAAATTTGTGCAGGTAGTGGTTACTTATACATAAAAAAAGATATTATTCAGAAAGGACAGAAAATTATGACTAATAAATGTTAATGGAGTTTAACAAGGATTATGAACGGAATGTCCATTTTGCTGTGAAGAAGTAAATAATAGTTAGTGACTAGTTTAGTGATCGTGCTAAAAAGGAAATCAGTACAGAAGGAAAGGAACTTAGGTCCGAAATGGAGGTTGTGCAAAATAAAAAACTTACTAATTTTGTTTCAACATGTTGTTTCATATTCGGACCTTTGCTCACGTGTTCTATCATAATTATTAACTAGAGTGTGTCAATTTAAAATTAACATCATTTGCAAAACATTCTTTTTTAGGAGTACTTTATTATTACTTAACATGTGAGCTAATAATAATAAGAGTAATTCCCGTAAATAGGCAAATGATTCTCGTCACAGGAATTTTATCTGCTAGTCCAAATAATGCAATTGCTGTCGTTACGATTAAAACTGTTGGACCAACCAATGCAAGCATTGTATTAATAAAGAATGCTTTTTCTAAATTATTCAACTTTAGCATCAACAATCCAGCACTTACTTCAATACTTCCAGACAATACACGTAATATAACCATAGCAAGAACCGATTTTTCAATAATTGTCATCATCCTATCTTTATAGAAAATTTTCGATTATATTATAATTCCATCACTAGGATAATTATAGACTTTCTGCTTTAATGAGAAATACTAAAATCAATGTATGTATGATTCGCATCAAATATACTTGTTATAGTATGCTGATGTTAATTTAATAGTGATTTTCTAGTTAAAAGTTCAAAGTATTTATTAATATCATTGAACCGAGAGATGATTCAAATAATTTGTGAATCAGCAACCATTAAAATATTGACTCCATGTACATTGCCATACCGATCTACTACTCCACCTTTATCAATAGGGGCCATACTTTTAAGGAAAGCGTCTTTATTTATGGAAAGGGCCATTTAATTGAGGAACATTACGATAAGAAATATACTATACATGTTTTTATGCAAATTAAAAGAACAACCCAGCAAGTATAAATGCTGTTACATCAACTGTTTGTGCAATATAAATAATAGTCCTCGCAAAAAGGCACGAACGTTGATTAACAACCTTCATGCCTTTTTGTTGTATTTCCAAACTTTTAATTGAACGTTATTTAGGTTTATTTTAAATTAAGTTTCCACTGTAACACTTAATTAAGTAATCCCTGCTATAACCAATTATTCCCTAAGTTAACATTCTGAAGTTGGAATAATACATAGGCAACTGTTTCATCATCTAAATGACTATAAGTAGCATCAAATACTGCTAAAACAGCAATCTTTTTTAAGTAAGCACTTAAAATGTAACTATAAAAAGGATATTCTAAAAATATTTTCAGGAGATTGAACAATTTTTTAGGAAACGAGCGTCTAAGTAGTAGGATTGAAACGAGGTGAGTTGTCGTTGGAACAAATCGTAGAACAATATGGTGAATATTTATATCATCTTAGCTATTTATATATGAAGGATTTTCAGCTTGCGGAGGAGATTACACAGGACGTACTAATGAAGTATTTATTACATAAAGAAGATTTTAGAAAAGATGCTTCATTGAAAACATATTTAACCCGTATCGCTATTAATTGCTGTCACGATGAACTACGTAAACAAAAGAGAAAATCATTTATTTCAAAACTTTTACCACTAGGCAGAACTGAACCCTCCGTAGAGCAAACATATATAGCAACTGAAGATTTTGCAACTTTAAAGCAAATTGTCTTCGCATTACCACTTCATTATAGGGAAGTCATTATACTGTTTTATTATGAAGAATTTGATGTTTCTGAAATTGCAAGTTTATTAGATGTATCACAAAACACCGTTCGTACAAGGATTCGTCGAGCTAGAGAATTGTTGAAAACAAATCAGGAACTGGAGGCAATATTTAATGAAGGAATTTAAAGCCAAGCTAAAAGAAGAATTGCGACAAGATGCCCCATTTACAAACGACATAAAGCAACGCCTATTGCAGCCTAAACCAATAAAAAGAAAGTGTAACTGGCAGGTCGTCTCAGTATCTATTGCAGCTTGTTTCATTATTGGGTTAATGCTTTTCGTTGAATTTTCTCAAAAAAATAACCTACAAACAGCTAGTCAGCAAAATGAGCTACTACCGATTGTCGATGATGTTTCCTCTTTAGACGTAATTGAACCGAAATATGCCTATCTACTTGGGGAACAATGGATGCTGCATTTTTTGCCAATGATTATCGATAAGGAAGCCACGATTACGTATGGAGATTATATTGCCTTTTATGGAACTGATGGGCTTGTAGTATCGACTGTATTAGGATTAGGTAATGATCATGTAACAATGAATCAAGGGCAAATTTTAGTAGATCATACCGCATTAAAAGTTCATGGATTAAATGAGCAAATAAAAAAAGAGGATATCAATGACCCATTTAAGAATCCTTACTTTTTTCATAATTTGGGAACAAAGCCAGAACCATTCATTGACAAATCGATTTCGACGAAAGAAAAAGAATTTGTTGTTTATGACAATGACGAAGGCCACACGATTATGAAAATTAATGAAGGGCAATTAGTAGGTAAGGTCATAGGATTCCAAAATTTTGAGCTAACATTTGAATTGACTGAACAGGAGCAGCAAGTTTTTGATGCCTTTAAAACGGATTATAATGTTGAAAAGTTAAAAAATATGACACCACAAGCGATAACTAAAATGTTTTTATTGAGCGATATTGAAAAAGATTATGAAACATATGAAGCATTGTTTACAACAAATATGAACGAAGAAACAGAAAGTGTTCGAAGATATTATGAGAAAACGAAAATCGTACGTCAGGAGTTGTTTACAGAGGAGATAAATCGCCTTATTATTGCAAACCTCTTTGCTGGGATAGAAAATGCAGAGTTTGAGCAGCAAACAGATACAATCGGGGTTGTAAAATTTATTTCAATTGAAGGAACACAAAAAGGGCTAGGTATGGAGAAAAATGCACAAGGAATTTGGCAACCATCCTTTAGTAGAGGAATCTATTAGCTTTTAAGAAAGGACATCAATTCACTCTTAAATGCTTGCATTGATGTCCTTCTGATTCTGTTTGGGCGCATCAAAAATACCTTTCCAAAGCGTCATTTAGCAATTTTCGTTCATATTCTATTATAATCTGACTCCGTTACTAAAATCGTATTTAGGAAGTCTTTTATGCTTAGCATCATATATATGAGGAAGCCTTATACAACAATCGGGCCAGATTATGGAATAACACTTTTTAAAAAGATTCGCTGACTACTTCACAAATTCTTTGAAAACAATTTTCATACCTATTTCAGTCTAATTACCGATAGCATATTAAATGAATATCCTGTATGGTTAATAGGTCGTAAAAGACACTATCAGGTATATCCTGCAAATATATGAAATGATAGGTGGAAACAATGAATTATCAAGTTTTATTATATTACCATTACACGAAGATTGAAGATCCAGCTGCGTTTTCGGCAACACACTTAGCCATGTGTAAAGAAATCGGTTTAAAAGGTCGTATTTTAGTAGCCAATGAGGGCATTAACGGTACTGTTTCAGGTACGATTGAGCAAACAGAGCAATACATGGCAAACATGCAAGCAGACTCATTATTTGAAGGCATTGTCTTCAAAATTGATGCGGCAGATGGGCATACATTCAAAAAAATGCACGTACGTCCACGTCCTGAGTTAGTAAACTTAGGCTTAGAAGAAGACGTAAACCCACATGAATTAACAGGTCGCTACCTGTCACCAGAACAATTCCTTGCTGAAATGCAAGATGAAAATACAGTAGTATTAGATGTTCGTAACACGTATGAATACGATGTCGGCCATTTTCGTGGCGCGATTCGACCAGATGTAAAAAACTTCCGTGATACACCAGAATGGGTACGTGCAAACCGCGAGCTATTCGAAGGGAAAAATGTTTTAACATATTGCACGGGTGGGATTCGTTGTGAGAAGTTTTCAGGCTGGATGAAACGTGAAGGCTTTGGCGATGTCGGTCAATTACATGGCGGTATTGCAACATATGGAAAAGACCCTGTTACGAAAGGCCAATTATGGGACGGTCAAATGTACGTATTTGATGAGCGTTTAACAGTGCCAATCAATCAAGTAGAGCATGTGATTATCGGTCGAGATCACTATGACGGTGAACCTTGTGAACGTTACATTAACTGTGCAAACCCTGAATGTAACAAGCAAATCATCGCATCTGAAGAAAATGAAGCAAAGCATTTAGGTGGCTGTACCATCGAATGTACAAAGCATGCGCGCAACCGCTACATCGTGCGTCACAATTTAACAGAAGAGCAAGTAGCTCAAGCAATTGAGGCGTTACAAGCATAAGCATGAAAAGCTGTCTAAACATAAAAAACGTCATTTAATATCTTTCATAACCTCAACCAACTATATAGAGGTACTTAAAACACTCTATGTAAGTGTTCAAACTATCCATTTTTCCAAATTGGAATAGTCTGCTCGCTTACTCTGGGTGTTTTTTCTTTTGTAGGGAAAAAGTAAATGACTAAATGTATGCGTTGGAACGCAGGATGTAAAAAATATACAAGTAAAGGGATTTCTAAAGAGGATTTAGCCACAAATTTTGAATATTACGGTAAAATTATAACTACACGAGACAGTGTATATAAGGGTGAATTTTTTACTAGGACTAGTGAAGTGAGAACACTTATAAATTAGAGAGGAGCATGGTTAAAATCATGCTCCTTTTTTACGATAAGAGGAAATGAGATCAAGTACCTCATTAATATCTGTGTAGTGTATTTAATTTCTACTATCCCACCAGTACCAGTAACTGCAGGTGATCGTTTATTAATGGTATTTTATATTTCATCGGTACCAGGGGAAACTGCAGTTGATATTATTCTTGGTAATGCGAGTGCAGGAATTAATATTGATTAAAACACAATGCCGTTCTCATTCATTCTTAATTCTTGTAGAATTGTTTTATTCAGTTCAATCTATCTTTTTATGAAGCCGGTGAACCTTTATATAAGTGATTATCGGTTGTTTTTTTACTTAATTTAATTTAGGGATACAAGCCTATTTTAATTGTAAGCGGAGTGTGTAACTGGTAAAATACCTCTAATTTAGCCAGTAATGCTTCTTTATTTACTACTTCTTGAAAACCTTTCATAATAACATTTATCCGAGATAAAATCATTCAGAGAAAACAGCTTAAAAGAAAAGTATGCCATAAATGATGTAGCGTGAAACGGGTAGGTGGGAGGCCTGTTTCAACACATCTTTAAAGATGACATGTAAAACCCAGCGGATCTAAGGCTTTACGATTTTTATTTAGAAATACAGGTTCTGATCTTAAAGAAGTATCCAAGCCCTCCTCCACGCCCAAATAATTTTAGTTTACATAATATAAATACCTTGGTCACAACTTTCTTATTATCGAAAGCTTCCTATAATTTAACGTTCAAAAGGGGATTATTCGTTTAAATAATACTAATTATCGTTTAATGTAGATTTGTCCAATATTCATAAGAGTGAACAAATAAGCTGGTTGATACTATATCTTAACAAAAGATAAAAAGTTGATATGGAGTATTTCTCCTTATCAACTTTTTTATTATCATGAAATGATTTTGTGGATAGTTTAGTCAAATTAGTTGGTAGCAACATCAAAGAAATTAATGATTCAAAACTTCAGGAACTAGAGGAGCTGATGATGCTTTCGAATCTCATACAGTGGTAATTCAATATTCATTTTAATAATTATCTACAATATTTAAATCTCTATATAAATAAAACTTAAAAAATTTGTTCTGCTACCAATTCTGAAAGAGTTTTAATTCCGTAGTCAATTTCATTTAAGGATGCATAAGAATAAGAAATTCTTAAATATTGATCAGAGTGAAACTCATACAAATCTCCAGGGTGAACAAGTATTTTTCGACTTAAGGCTTTAGTAAAAAGCTGGTACATGGATATACCTTCATTTAACTTAAGCCAGATGAAATATCCGCCCCTAGGGATGTTCCATGTACCGATGCCGGTAAAATATTTCTTTAATGCTTCAAGAGCAACATCTCTTCGGAGCTTAACATTTTTCCTCATTATATCGTTATGCTGATAATAAAGACCACTAGAGAATAGTTCTGTGGTTACACTCTGGGAGAGTGAGCTGGTTCCATAATCCGTTTGCATTTTTATATCTGCCAATCTTTCAATGACTTTTTCTGATCCAACAATCCATCCAATCCTAAGACCAGGACTTAAATTCTTCGATATCCCACCAGTGTATAATACAAGTCCATTGTTATCAAATGCCTTTATTGGCTGTGGAGGTTGTTCATCAAACCAAAGCTCCCTATATACATCATCCTCGATAATAGGCAAACGTTCCCTATCACACGCATCAACAAGCGTTTTTCTTCTTTCAAGTGACATGACGCTTCCGGTAGGATTTTGAAAAGTAGGTATTGTAAAAAGCATTGCTCCTTTTCTCCGCCTATGTCGATCAATCAATTCTTTTATTTCTATGCTTTCTTCATCCAGCTTAATTCCCGAAAGCTGCATTCCTAAGGATTGAAAGGTTCTAAGAGAGTATAGGTAGGATGGCTTTTCAACATATACTACTGAGTTCGTGTGCAAAAGGCCAAGGGAAATAAGCTGCAGTGCCTGCAAAACACCAGAGGTAATCAAAACTGAGGATGGATCAGCTTCTATCCCTATTGTTTTTAGGTATGTGCATACCTCTCTTCTTAGATGGATATTTCCTTTTGGTTCTTCATAACCCAGCGATCCCGTAGACTTAGACAATTTTTTTAGTACGCCCTGAATCATTTTGTTAGGTATTAATTCAGGGGAAGGTTCGCACGACCCCATTCGGATGATATCAGGTTGGAATTCAGCCTGATTGATCTGCTGCATTATATTTTGATTTGTTTGATGTAATCCCGAAGATATATAGGGAAGCCAATTATGTGATTGATTAATGGACATTAATGTCCATGTATTGTTTATTACTTTTGTACCACCACCAGCATTACCGCTAATAAGGCCTTCAGCTGCCAGCTCTTCAAGGGCAGATACTACGGTACTTCTGTTTACACTGAAAATTTCAGAAAGTGTCCGCTGACTTGGCAATTTGAAACCAACCGGCCATTCTCCAGTTGCTATTTTATCTTTTATGAAGTTAACAATCTGTATATTCAATCGATCAGGACTATTTCTATCAGGTCTCCAGTTGATATCCAACATAAAATTCCTCCAAAATCATAGTACTTTTACTCTATCATTTGGTTGGTTAAATAACAACCAAGAATGGTTGGAGACTTTTTGTTGTTGTTCAAATACAATTACAAAACAGATATTAAAATTTAAAAGGAGAATGATAACTATGGTACCAATAAAAATTCTAAGTAATACTGATGTTAAGAACATTCTTGATATCAAGAATACAGTAGCATGTGTAGAAAAAGCCTATGCGCTTAAAGCCAACAATCAGGCGAGACTATTCTCCATGGTATCTGAGGTGATTTTTGAGGGTAGGGCAGACATGGATATTAAATCAGGGATGCTTAATGAAGAAGATGTGTTTGGATTAAAACTCGTTTCATGGTTTGGTGATAATAAAAATCAAGGACTTCCAGCTATAACAGGGCTGAATATGTTATTTGATTTGAAGAATGGATTTCCTAAGGCAATGATCAACGCAAGTTATTTGACAGGAATGCGTACTGGAGCAGCAGGTTCAATAGGCGTGAAACACCTGTCAAAACAAGATTCAAAAACACTAATGATTGTTGGTACAGGAGTTCAGGCGATTTTTCAAATAGCAGCCACTCTATCTCAAATTCAGACAATAACCAAGGTATATATATATGACCCCATAAAATATGAAAATGCATCAAAATTACAGTATTCAATAAAGACGGAACTAGAAAAAATCAAAAATGATATCAAAGATACTTATAATAAGAGCTGGAAACAAAGAATTGAGTCAGTTCAGTTTGTAGCTGTAGAAAATCCAGTGAAAGCTTTGGAAGAAACCGATGCAGTAATTACAATAACGCCTTCGCGAAAACCACTGATTTTTAAGGAGTGGATTAAGCCAGGCATACATTTCAGCTGTGTAGGGGCAGACATGACTGGAAAACAGGAAATAGATGAAAAGATCTTTGAGGTAGCTTCTGTATATGTAGATGATATTACACAAGCATCGACAGTCGGAGAAACACAAAGTGCTATAAGGGCTGGTATATTAGGCAAAAACAATTTGACTGAAATCGGACAATTCATACTTGGAAATGCGAAAGGACGTACAAGTGATGAAGAAATTACGATTTTTGATAGTACTGGCATAGCATTGCAGGATCTTGCAGTTTCAAAATATATTGTATCAAAAGCAGAAGAGATGAATGTTGGGACAATCGTGCAAATATAAAATCGATATACAATTTGGAGGGATCATATTATGAAGTTAAAAGTTTATATATTAAATTCATTTGCAAAATCCATTGAGGGAGGGAACCCTGCCGGAGTGGTACTTAGCGCTGATTATCTATCAGATGAGGACATGAAAAAAATAGCAGGTATCATCGGTTTTAGTGAGACTGCTTTTGTCATGAAGTCAGACCTTGCTGACTTCAAGGTTAGATTCTTTACACCTAATGAAGAGGTTGATCTTTGTGGCCATGCAACGATAGCAGCGTTCTATACACTTTCAAGCCAAGGATATATTAAACCAGGAAAATATTCTCAAGAAACAAAGGCTGGAATTTTAAATGTAGAAGTAATGGAAGACCTATCAATTATGATGGATCAAAATGCTCCAAGCTATTTTGAAATAATAGACAAGGAGGAAATTGCAGATTCCTTAAATATTACTATAGATGAAATGTTGGAGGATCTACCAGTGCAAATTGTATCTACTGGCCTTAGGGATATTCTTGTACCGATTAGAAACTTAGATATATTAAATTCTATAAAGCCAGATTTTGCAAAAGTAACAAATATCAGCAGTAAATATAATACCATTGGTTATCATATTTTTACCCTTGAATCACTAAAGGATTCAAATGCTCACTGTAGAAATTTGGCACCTTTATATGGAATTCCAGAAGAATCAGCAACTGGTACATCCAATGGTGCTCTTTCATGTTATCTATATAAATATGGTAAAATCAAACCTGAACATGTTATTAATATATCTGTTGAACAAGGTTACTGTATGAAAAAACCTTCGGAAATAGTTATAGCGTTAACCACTCAAGGGAAAGAAATTATTGAGGTAAAGGTAGGCGGAAAAGCATTGAATTTGTCTGAAACAGAAGTTGAAATATAATTGTAGAATAAAAAATTCCAATAAATTGAAATAATAGGATGAGGCTGGGACATAAATAGCTTCAATTGATGAGAAATTCGAATTTGAATGAATTCAAATTCGGATTTCTCTATTTTTTTATGTAGTCT
>NZ_DKJS01000078.1:0-45212 GCF_002455205.1 Lysinibacillus sp. UBA6686
ATACGTTCTTTACGTGGGTCAACCACGAACATTACGTCTGGAAGATCGTGCATATCACGGATACCGCCTAAGAATTTGATTAGACGTTCGTGTTCTTTTTTAAGTTGGATTACTTCTTTTTTAGGAAGAACTTCAAAAGTTCCTTCTTCTTCCATTTTTTCGATTTGTTTCATACGTGCAACACGTTTTTGAATTGTACCGAAGTTTGTAAGAGTACCACCTAACCAACGTTGGTTGATGTAGTAGTTGCCTGAACGTTCAGCTTCATCTTTGATCGCTTCTTGTGCTTGTTTTTTCGTACCAACGAAAAGAACTTTACCACCGTCTTGACCAACTTGACGCATGAAGTCATAAGCTTCCTCTAATTTTTTAACAGTTTTTTGTAAGTCGATGATGTAGATCCCGTTACGTTCAACAAAGATATATTTCTTCATTTTTGGGTTCCAACGACGAGTTTGGTGACCGAAATGTACACCAGCTTCAAGTAATTGTTTCATAGAAATTACTGACATGTGAATTTCCTCCTAGTATGTTTGGTTTTTATCCTCCGCATTTATCTTCTGCAACAAGCTACCCTAAGCTTAGAGCACCACTTACTGCATCAAAATGCGTGTGTAGTAATAACACCATTTGCAACTATATCATAGCTTTACCCTATTCGCAACTGTTTAGCCATGAAATTTCAATAAAAGCTCGATTTCTGTCTTGCCTTTTTGGAGTTGTTTTGCAATTTCCTCTGGTGTTTTTCCTTGCTTCGCTAATTCAATGGCTTGTTGCTCCATTGTGAGTACCTTTGGTTGTTCCTTTTCTACCTCATTAGCCATACTATCAGATTGTGCTGTTTTTGAAACAGACTGTTGCTGGCGTGAATAAGCACTCGCAACAATATTTTTAGGTATATATTTTCGTGAATCAGTTTCTAAATTAGTAGATTCTTGTTCTTTTTTCATTTTTTCAGGAAGCGGCTCTTGCACTTTCTGAATGACAATTTTTTCAGCCTGCTGGATAGCATTTACATTCAATTCCGATTTTGAAACGCTGTGTAGTTCTTGTATTAAACGATCATTCTCATCTTTCATATCTGCCAAATAGACACTAATTGTATCATCCATTTCGCGCATTAAACGTTCCTGTTTCTTTTCTAAATCTTTAAATTTAGCTAGTTTCGTATTTAAAATAATAAGGAAGTAAAACGAAAGCAACTGTAAGAAAAATAGAATCGTAATTAGTATGGTTGCCATAGTAAACTCCTATCCACTAAAATCCACAAAATTTCCTTTAAACGGATGTCGTGCCTGTTTTTCTTGATTGTCACTTTTTTTCTTTTTTTTGCGTGTTCCCTTAATGTACTCACCGCCCGCTTCTTCATCTTCACTAATTTCATCCATACCCTCTGAAGTATTCACAATTTTTTGCTTGCGATCTATTTCTTTTTTTAATGCTTCATTTGCATGTGCTTGTTGAGCCAAGGTTTGCTGCTGTGCCTGATCTGCCATTTTCCCTGCCTCAAACGTTTTTGGAATAGCAATTTGTAACTCGACACCCTTTAAACTCATTGGAATTCCTCCCTTAATGTTATGTATCTAATCATCATTAGGCATTAATCATTTCACTAGATAATAACTTTCGTAGCTTTAAAAGCGCCTTTGAGTGAATTTGTGAAATACGTGAAGTTGATAAATCAAGCATTTCACCGATTTCTGTTAAGGTCAATTCCTCTGTATAAAATAAACTAAGCACCAATTGTTCCTTTTCATTCAACTTTTGAATATTTTCCGCTAAATCACCCAATAATTCTGATTTAATGATAACCTGCTCAGGTGTTTTTGTTGTATCATCCCTAATAACAAATGACTTTCCATCCGTTTCTTCCTGATCTTGTTGTTCGTTAATAGAAAGGACATTCGAAAAGAAATGCTCCTGTACAGTTTGATAGACTTCCTCTACTGGTAATTCCAAATTTTCAGCAAGCTCCTCAGGTGTTACATGACGCATATATTTTTGTTCTAACCGTTCAATTTGCGCATCTAATTTTTTAGCTTTTTCACGAGCAGAACGCGGCAACCAATCTTCTTTCCGTAAACCATCTATTATTGCTCCTCTTACTCTAAAAGAAGCGTATGTATCAAATTTCAAATCTCTCTTAATATCAAATTTATTTAATGCATCAAATAGACCTATCATGCCTAAGCTTGTTAGATCATCTCGAGATACATTTTTCGGTAAGCTGGCACCAATGCGTTGTACATGATAAGATACTAGTGAAATATATTTTTTGATAAGCAAATCCCCAGCATCTGGATCACGGTCATCTATCCAACGGTTCCACAGCTTTTGTTCATCGTTTAGATTTGGTTGTGTCATGAAATCCACCTCTCTTAAGAAAACGCCTTTACCGCGCCTATTCGTTTAGAAAAACACTAAACTTCACTGTTGTGAGCCGCCAAGATCAATTTCGCCTTGGCGTAATTGCGTCTGGATTTTAAATTGTGCCTAGGCCTGGGAGTCTTCTGTATCTGCTGCTACCGCTACGCTTACGCGCATAAAACATCTGCCGCTATGCTTTCGATACAAAAACACTTCCTGAATGCAGATAAAGTGATTACCATTCTTTCCTACATTATAGCAAGATTCGACCATAATTTCATTTGTTTCTCCCACTCTCTCACATATTGTTTTAATTAATTACTAGGTATTTAACTTAGTTACTATAGCTGGTGAATTGTATGAAAATGTTTCTAAATAGGTTAATATAACTTGGTACTCCTCAAAGCATTTACGATAACAAAAAAAGAGCCGCAACTCGCGACCCCCTTATTTATTTTATGCATTTACTTGCTGATGGTCTTCACGGCTCATCATCGTTCGTACAACTTGCGCAATTTCTTCTGAGCTTTCATCCTGAAATTCAACAGTTGAACTAGCAGAAGATCCTTCTTGTTCGCCTTCATTATGCTCATCGGATGCGTTTTCTTCCAACTCACCTTCACCCATTGCTTCGTTATCTTCTGGTGTATATAAAATATAGGCAATTAAAAAACGAATTATATACATTGCGAAAAACACGATTATGGCTACTATAAATGATCCTATAAGAATACGTAGTGGCGTAAGGGGTTTTTGAAATGTACTGAAAAAATAAATCGAAAAGGCAATTAGCGCTCCCCATAGGTTGTAAAAAATAGAACCAAACATTATATTTCGCTCACTCCTTGGTTAACTGTTCGAATATGTAATGTTGACGTCGCTGGATTAAATTCAATTGTTCTACCACTATTACCACCAGTGTCTTCTGCAACTAATGGAATGCCATGGCGTTTCAACTCACGTTTGACAGCCTCAACATTACGTGGACCAATACGCATCGAGTCTTTATCTGAGGTGAATTGGAACATCTGTGCACCACCCGCAATTTTTGCCTTTAGCTTGAATTTTTGTACGCCTTCTATTTTTAATAAGTCAATCATAGCTGAAATACCTGTATCTGCGAATTTGGCTACGTTTATTGACTCCTGTCTACCTAAACTTGAATCTGGCAACATCACATGTATTAAACCAGCAATTTTTTTTGATTCATCATATAAAATAACACCTACACAAGATCCAAGACCTGATGTTCTGATAGTGTTGGGTAACTTTACCACATCCATTTGTGCAATTCCAACTTTAATCACTAGCCCACTACTATTTAGCATCATCTACGAAACTCCTAATGCTTTGAAAATAGCATCAAATGAGTCTGGATCGGGCAAGAGGAAAAAGTGGCCCCTTACTGTTTCGTGGTCCTCTACCCCGTCTTCAAAAATGGATGTGTTTATGACGATAACATTATCGCTTACGTGTGACAATTCAATTAAGCCAATACTGATAATAGCACCAAACATATCAACGCTTAGTCCTGGAACAGTCGGATAAATTTTCAAATTTGTAAAGTCAGATAATGCGGATAAATAGGAACCTGATAAAATATTCCCCATTTCCTGCATGGCTGATAACCCTAGCTCTGAAACTGGTCGTTTTTTAAAGTCGAATGATTCATCATGAATAAGACGACGAATAAAACGATTCGCTTGTTCGATCGGCAAGATAAAGAACATACTGCCTTCAGCATCACCTTCGATGCGTAGATAGATGCCAACTACAACATTTTCAGATCCACCAGCAAGCTCCATCATGTCATTAAACGACACCATTTCTACCTTTGGTACTCGCATATCAATTTTTTTTCCGAGTAAATTGGAAAGTGCTGTCGCAGCATGCGCAGCACCAATATTCCCAATTTCCTTTAATACATCTAAATGTAGTGATGTAATCTTTTGATTAAGTGTCATTATCGATCCCTACTTTAGTGGATTTAGTACTTTCTCTAAATGCAATAAAATTAATAATCGTTTATCAATTTTAGCTACTCCTGAAATAAACTCTTCTTCAAGCGATCCGACTACTTCTGGCTGTGGTTCAATTGAATTTGCAGGAATGTCTAATACATCATTTGCAGAGTCTACGACGAAGCCTACTTCCATATCTTCTAAGGAAATAATGATAATACGCGTTGTTTCTTCGTGCTCAGAAATTGGTAATTCAAATCTTTCTCGTAAATCAACAATTGGTGTTACAACACCACGAAGGTTAATGACACCTTTCACATATTTCGCCGTTTTTGGTACACGTGTAATATGCATTAATTTTTCAATCCCTTGTACATGTGACACTGGGATTGCATATTCTTTATCGGCTAATTGAAAGACAATTACTTTAATACTTTCTTGTTCCACTGCGTTTGTCATGATCTACACCTCTCTTATTCATTCACCTTACTTATTTTATAAGTGCGTTACAGTCCACAATTAAGGCTACTTTTCCGTTACCTAAAATAGTCGCACCTGAAATAGCAAAGATATTCGTTAAGTAATTGCCTAATGACTTCAGTACAATCTCTTGTTGGCCAATGAATGAATCCACAACTAAACCAGCAAGTTTCTCGCCTTTTCGTACGATGACTACTGAATGGAATTCATCATCCTGCTGCTCTTTACGAGGTACTTCGAAGATTTCTTCTAAGAACACAAGCGGGACAACCTTCCCACGGAAGTCAATTACTTTTTGATTATGCGCATTCATAATCTCGGATGAACGGATAATAGAAGTTTCAATTATTGATGAAAGTGGAATAGCATAAATCTCTTTTTCAATCTCTACCAGCATGACTGAGATAATCGATAATGTTAGAGGTAGTTGAATTGAGAAGATTGATCCTACATCTTGTGTAGATTCAATCGAAATATTTCCACCTAAAGATTCAATGGTTGTTTTCACAACGTCTAATCCAACGCCTCGCCCTGAAACATCCGAAATGACATCAGCTGTTGAGAACCCAGATGCTAAAATTAACTCGTTAATTTGCTTATCTGACATTGAATAGGATTGCTCTTGCGTTACAACACCTTTAGATATTGCTTTTGCTAATACTTTATCACGGTTAATCCCTGCGCCATCATCCTCAATTTCAATAAAGACATAGTTACCACTATGATATGCACGTAGTACAACTGTCCCTTCTTCTGGCTTTCCTTTAGCACGACGCGCAGTAGGATTTTCAATACCATGGTCCACAGAATTTCGAATTAAATGAACAAGTGGATCTCCTATTTCATCGATAACTGTACGATCTAGCTCTGTTTCAGCACCGATAATTTCAAGATTAATTTTCTTGTTAAGATCACGAGACAATTGACGAATCATTTTTGGGAAGCGGTTGAATACTGTTTCCACTGGTACCATTCGCATTGTTAAAATAATCGTTTGCAGGTCACCCATTACACGACTCATACGTTCAACCGTTTCATTTAACTCCCCATGATTTACCTCTGTTGCAATAGATTGTAGTCTTCCACGATCTATTACAAGCTCTTCAAATAAGTTCATTAAAATATCCAGACGCTCAATATTGACACGAATTGTTTTATTTCCAACAGGTGCATGACTTTTATCTGCCTTTGCTGGGGTTGCCGTTTTTGCAGACTTAGCTGCTGGTGTATTGTTTTCTGGTGCTGCTGCAGCTTTATCCACCACTTCAACCTGTGCTGTAGTAGTTACAGCTACTTCTTCATTTACTTGGAATTCTTTTTCACTAAATTGCTTTTGGTCAATCGTAGCAACGTTAACCTCTTCCACCTCAGAGACTTTCATAATTTTTTTCTGCATATCTTCTGCAGATTCTTTCGTCACAAAGGCTACATGGAATTGTTGATCGAACTGCTCGTCTTCTAGTTTCTCTACAGATGGACTTGATTTTATAACATCTCCATCTTTTTCCAAAATTTCAAACACCATAAATACACGTGCAGCTTTTAATAGACAATCCTCACGTAATTTCACTGAAATTTCATAAGCATTGAAACCTTGTTCTGCGGATTGGGAAATAACCGTTTCTTCAAAGCTATCATATTCTAAAACGCTTGCTACAGCAGGAGCTGAAGGCGCTTCAATGGTTGCCACAACCTCAGGAATCGCTTCTTCACCTAATTCGATACGTTTTAATTGTGCTACAGTAGAAGAGACATCTCGCTTTCCATCTCCACCATTCGCAATGTCCATCACCATTTCTTCTAAATGATCAACAGACTCAAAGACAACATCTAGAATTTCCGGTGATACGTGAATTTTTTCGTTACGGATTGCATCTAATACGTTCTCCATTTTATGCGTTAAATCTGCTAAATCCTCGAAGCCCATCGTTGCAGACATACCTTTTAATGTATGTGCCGAACGGAAAATTTCCCCAACAATCGCCAAGTCTTCCGGATTTTTTTCTAATTCTAATAAATGTTCACTACATGCTTGTAAATGCTCTTTACTTTCTTCAATAAACATCTCTAAATATTGATTTACTTCCATAAGAGGACACCCCTTTTAAGGCAAATATTTCATTATTGTTTGTGCAATATCATCTACATCTGCAACTTCATCAACAAGCTGCGTCTCTACTGCTGCTTTTGGCATTCCATATACAATGCAAGTTTCAGCTGACTCAGCGATAGCAATTACATTGCCAGTACTTTTTAGTACCTTTAGTCCATTTGAGCCATCTTGCCCCATACCTGTCATAATCACTGCTACCTTATCAAAATCCTTCCATTGACTCACATCTTCGAACATCACGTCTACAGAAGGTCGATGTCCGGATCTAGGTGGTTCATTACTATCTAGAACGATGCCAAAGGAGGTACCTACTTTTCGAAGTTTTAGATGGTACCCACCAGGTGCAATATAGGCTACTCCATTTTGAAGAATATCACCTTGTTCGGCTTCTTTTACAGTAATTTCACTCAATTGATCAAGGCGAGTCGCAAGTGATTTTGTAAACCCAGCCGGCATATGCTGGACGATTAAAATCGGTGCTTGAATTGTTTTAGGAATTTTCGTAATGACTTCCTGTAACGCTCTTGGTCCGCCAGTAGAAGTACCAATCAATACAATTTTCCTACCTATTTTATTCCACTCCATACGTGATCTTGATAGCTCTACTCTTGTTGGAGAAATATTAACAGGAGAGCCTATCTTTCCTTCATTTGGTGAATCTTTTCTTATGGTACTCACGTTTAATGCCGGTTCTTGTTGTCTTTTACTACCAGAAGGTTTCTTTAATTTTGAAATAGGTACCAATGATGCTTGTTCAACCTTGTGGACAAGTTCAGTTTGGATTTTATGTAAATCAAGAGAAATTGTTCCGCTCGGCTTAGCGACAAAATCCACTGCTCCAAATTCAATTGCTGATAAGGCATTTTCAGCACCTCGTTGTGTTGTACTAGAAAGCATCACCACAGGTACTGGACATATTGTCATTATTTCTTTTAAAGCATCAAGTCCATTCATTTCAGGCATCTCAATATCCATTGTCACAACTGTCGGCCTCAATGATTGAATTTTTTTTATCGCGTCTTTCCCATTTCGTGCAGTTCCAACTACTTCAACCTTCGAATTACCAACAAAAAAGTCACTAATTAGCTTTCTCATAAAAGCAGAATCATCAACTACCAATAGCTTGCTTTTATGTAAAAAGTCCAATTAATCACGCCCTTTCGAAAAAATACTTCTTAATTTAGTTAAGAATTTACTCGCTGACTGATCATGTGCGTGAACTTCCTCCACACGGTGTTCCATAAAACGAGCCACTATTAGTTGAAGTGTCTTCGAAATAAGTGCGTCCGGATAAGCAAGTGAAAAAGGTACTTGCTCGCGCACAGCCTTACGCACAACAGCATCCTCAGGTAATGAACCTAAAACAGTAACTTCTTTGTCCAAAAAACGTTTCATGGTTTGCTTTAATCGTTCATTGGTCTCCATTCCTTCTTCCTTACTAAAAGCACGGTTACAGAGAATATAAAACTGTTTATCCATATCCCTTACATGAATATATTTCATCATCGAATAGGCGTCTGTAATAGAAGTTGGTTCAGCTGTTGAAATAACAATAATCTCATCGATTGACGTCAGTAATTCTAATGACCAGCTTGTCGCTCCTGCCCCCATATCAAATAAAATATAATCAAAGTTTTTTTGTAGTTGCTCAAATGCATGTATAAGTCGTTCAAGCAACACTTCCGACCATTCTAGGACACTCGACATACCAGAACCACCGGAAATATACTTTAAACCGTAAGGACCCTCAAATACCACTTCATCTAGTAACTTATTTCCTTCCAAGTAATCTTTTAAACTAAAAGAAACATTTTTTCCAATTAAGATATTGATATTCCCCATACCTATATCCATATCAATGATTGCAACTTTTTTCCCTCTATTCGCCAGCATAGTTGCAAAATTCATTGTGAAGTTACTTTTACCTACCCCACCTTTGCCACTTACAACAGCAATTGCTCTACCTAAATCACCTTGCCGCCTTAGCATTTTCAAGCGTAATGTTTCAGCTTGGTCTCTCATTTTTCTTCACCTTGGAAAAACAAATTAAGCACTGCTTCTAGATTAGCTTCTTCAATATCTTCTGGTACTTCTTGACCATTCGTATAGTAAGCAAGTCCTTTATTATATTTAATCATTAAATTAATCATTGTGCCAATAGAATTTGTTTCATCTAGCTTTGTAAAAATGAATTTTTCAATTGGTAATTGCTTAAATTGCTCGATAATGTTTGCCATGTCCTTCTCTTTTGTTGTCATAGCAAGGACTAAGAAGGATTCTGCTTGATCATCAAATTTTATTAGACGTTGTAAATCATTAACATATTTTACTTCTTTATAATTTCTACCTGCTGTATCGATAAATACTAAATCTAAATGAGCTAAGCGTTGAACGGCCTGTTCAAAGTCTGTTGCATTATAGGCAATCTCTACAGGTGCCTGTAAAAGTCCTGCATATGTTTTCAATTGCTCGATTGCTGCAATTCTGTAAGTATCAGTTGTAATAAATCCTATTTTTTTCTTTTTCTCTAAAACTGCCCTAGCAGCCATTTTTGCGATAGTCGTTGTTTTGCCAACACCTGTAGGACCAAGTACATTAATATATTTTCTTTCGTAGGATATTCCTCCTATCGGAAAATCCTCTAACCTTTTACGTAATAAATTTTTTGTTATTAACTTGCATTGTGAAAAATTAATTTCTGATGCTTCTCTAAAATGCATAAAAAGCTCATCACCAATCTCCGTGATGAGCTCTTCACTTAGCTCCTGCTGTCTTAAGTATTCAATGAAGGGGAAGAGTTCATCGGGATATTGAGCTTGGGTTGTCTTTTTATGCATAGACTGCATTAAAGATTTTAAATCTGCAATTTCCTTCCTCAATTCATCAGGTATGCCTGTGTCTTCATGTAAAGACACATCCTGCTGCGGCTGTCCTTGGTGTATTTTGGCTTGCACAGCATGAGTAATTTCTTGTAACCTTACATTTTCTTTTTTAGGCTGTATTACTGGTACTTCAGCGGGTGTTGGAGCCAAGTCCTTTGGCTCCATTGAATCGATACCTGCCACCACCTCAAAACTTTTCTTTTTAAGTATCCCGAAAAATTTCTTTGTGATTACTACTTTTGAATTCAGAATGACAGCGTCCTCACCTAACTCAGCACGCACAAGCTTCATAGCCTCTGGTATGGAAGATGCATAATATTTTTTCATTTTCATTCTACATTCACCACTCCAACACTTTGAATTTCAACCGTAGCATCAAGTTCGTTATAGGATAGAACAGGAATTTGCGGGAAGTAACGCTCTGTTAGCTGACGCAGGTACATACGAACCGCTGGAGAGCATAAAATAATAGCTGACTGCTCCATAAAGGAAACACGTTCTATTTCTGATGCAATGGATTCCAGAACAATTTGAGAATCCTGAGGATCCATCGCCAAGTAATTACCGTGATCGGTTTGCTGAATACTATCAGCAATCATTTTCTCTACTTTACCCGAAACAGTAATAACCTTCAATGATGAACCGTCCCCAACAAATTGTGAAGTAATCTGACGCGCCAAAGATTGACGCACATACTCCGTTAATAAATCCGTATCACTAGTTAATTTTGCATAATCAGCTAGTGTTTCAAAGATAATTGGTAGATTGCGGACAGAAACATTTTCTCGAAGTAATTTACCCAACACTTTTTGAATTTCCCCTGTTGATAATGGAGCAGGTGTCAATTCTTCTACTAAAATTGGATGTGTCTCGCGTAAATGATCGATTAGCTGCTTTGTCTCTTGTCGACCAAGTAACTCATATGCATTGGCACGGATCATTTCTGTTAGATGTGTTGAAACAACACTCGGTGGATCAACTACTGTATAGCCAAACATTTCAGCATCTTCTTTCACTTGCTCAGTTATCCATTTAGCTGGTAAGCCGAATGAAGGCTCGACTGTATCAATGCCCTCAATAGAGTCATCGTCTCCAGGACTCATCGCTAAATAATGATCAAGCAACAGTTCACCACGTGCCATTTCATTACCCTTAATTTTAATTCGATATTCATTTGGTTGTAATTGAATGTTGTCCCGAATACGTACAACAGGAATAACAATTCCTAATTCTAAGGCTAACTGACGACGAATCATAATGACTCGGTCTAATAAATCTCCACCTTGTGCAGCATCTACTAAAGGTATTAGACCATAGCCAAATTCAAATTCAATAGGGTCCACATTTAATAAATTCACAACATTTTCAGGGCTCTTCATACCGTCAGTTGCCACTTCTTCCTCAATTTCAAGTAATTCTTCTTCATCTTCTGGTTTCTTACGTTCCATCATATATGCACCAGCAATTAGTGAGATACCAATTGGAAGTGTAACCCAGTTCGGAATAGGTGTAAATAACCCTAGTAATACAATTGTACCGCCCGCAACATAGAGCAGTTTTGCCTGTGCAAAGAGCTGACCCGTAATATCTTGTCCAAGACTTCCTTTAGAGGATGCACGTGTTACAACAATACCTGTTGCTGTAGAAATTAATAGCGCAGGAATTTGAGATACAATACCGTCACCAACAGTTAACTTAGAAAAGTGAGTTGCTGCTTCTGCAAATGGAAGCTTCATCTGCACAACACCGATGATAATCCCAAATAATAGGTTGATAATAACCATTACCATAGAGGCAATGGCATCCCCTTTAACAAATTTTGTGGCACCATCCATTGCTCCGTAGAAATCCGCTTCACCCGATACTTTATCGCGTCGTTCACGTGCTTCTCGCTCAGAAATAATTCCTGCATTTAAGTCAGCATCAATACTCATTTGTTTACCTGGCATCGCATCCAGTGTGAATCGTGCTGCTACCTCAGCTACACGCTCAGCTCCTTTAGTGATAACGATAAACTGAATTAACACAAGAATTAAGAATACAACTAACCCAACAAGAACATTCCCGCCGACTACGAAATCACCAAAGGTTTCAACAACAGCACCAGCATCTCCGTTTGCCAAGATGGCACGTGTTGTTGATACACTCAGTCCGAGTCGGAACAAGGTTAACAGTAAAATAACGGAAGGAAATATTGAAAAATCTAATGCTTCCTTCATACTCATTGCTGTTAAAAGTACGATTAATCCCAATGTAATATTAATGACGATTAAGAAACTTAACATCCACGGAGGAAGAGGGATGATGAGCATCGCAACGATTAAAATAACCGCACCTAAAACCCCTATATCGCGAACTTTCATTTGTGTCCCTCCTACTTAAAACTTTAAATTTTCCGCTTAATTCGATATACATAAGCAAGCACTTCTGCCACTGCTTTGAAAAACTCTTCTGGTACTTGATCGCCAATTTCTACCTGATCATACATTGCTCGTGCTAATGGTCTATTTTCAACCATAATGACATCATGTTCTTTTGCAATCAGCTTAATCTTTTGAGCGATAAAGTCTGTCCCCTTCGCCACAACGCGTGGAGCATCCATACTATTCTCATCATATTTGAGGGCAATTGCATAGTGCGTAGGGTTTGTAATGACAACATCCGCGCTAGGAATTTCTGACATCATACGACGCATCGCCATTTCACGTTGACGCTGTTTGATTTTTGATTTAATTAGCGGGTCACCCTCACTATTTTTATATTCATCTTTAATATCTTGCTTAGACATTTTAAGATTTTTTTCGTAATCATGTTTTTGATACATCCAATCTAAAATGGATACACAAAGTAGAACGAGGGAAGCTGCAATTCCCATGATTCCTACAAGCTTGCCCACTGTAATCAGTGTAATTCCAGGGCTTTTAAAGGATAATGCCAAAACTTCTGGCAAATTCGTCCATACAATAATGGTCGTAACGCCACCAATAAAACCAATCTTTAATACGGATTTAATCAGCTCTACAATGGCCTTAACTGAGAATATTTTTTTTAATCCCTTGATTGGATCCATCTTCGTTAAATCAAATTTCATCGGCTCTAAAGTAAATAAAAAACCGAATTGTAAAAAGTTACCCGCTAAGGCTCCTACAAAGGCTATTGCCATTATTGGAACAACGATAAAAGCCATTTGTACTAAAGTTTCTGTAAAAAGGCGTATGACACTATCAATTGTAAGTGTTTCTACGCGTATATTATGGATAAAGGTTTGTCTAAAAAAAGCCAATAAATCGTCTCGCATTGAGCCTGCGAAGAAGAATAAAAAGATAAAGACCATGAGCATGACAATAGCACTGGAAATATCCTGACTTTTAACAACCTGACCCTTTTTACGAGCATCTTGGCGTTTTTTAGGTGTTGCCTTCTCCGTCTTTTCTCCGGAAAAATATTGTAAATCTAAGTCTAGTAGTAGCTTCATTTTACCCACCACCTAAAATTGCCATAAAATCTCGCATTGCATAGATCATGATACTGATCAGTTTTTGGATAACCTGAATCATAACAGCCATCATTGTAAATAACACTAAAAAACTTACACCAATTTTAATAGCAAAGCCGACTACAAAAATATTTAATTGTGGGACTGTTTTAGCAGTAATACCGAGCGATAAATCAACTAAAAACAATGTTGCGACTACAGGTGCAGCCATTTGAAAGGCAATGGCAAAAACAGCCGTAAATGTTGTTATAATAAATGTAATATAATTGTCACTTGAGAAATGAGGAAATCCTTGATCTATTGGTAAAAATTGATAACTGTAATGGATGCCATCAAGAATCATATGATGTCCATTAATCGCTAATAGTAAGAGCATTGCTAACATATTAAAAAATTGCCCAATTAAAGGACTTTGTGCCCCCGTTTGCGGGTCAATAATATTGGCGATAGCAAACCCCATTTGAAAATCAATAAAGCTTCCGGCTATTTGAATTGCCGACATGATGATATAGCCAACAAGTCCGAGTAACAGTCCAATGAGGGCTTCTTTCATCACTAACAGTATGTAATCACCATTAAAGGCAAATGGCTCAACGTCTATCGTATAATACATCATCCAAGCTAAAACGAGTGCGAGAGTTATTTTGACTTGTGCCGGAATCGTTCTGTACGAGAAGAAAGGAACTGTAACAAAAAATGCCGATACACGTACAAGTACTAACAAGAAAACCGTGAAGTGCGGAATTAATTCATTCATCTACTCACCCTATATAACGCGTTAAATTCTCAAAAATATCTCTCGCATAGCTTGTCACCTGGGATAACATCCATGGTCCGAAAAAAACTATGGCCACTAATACAGCGATAATTTTTGGAACAAATGCTAATGTTTGTTCTTGAATCGAAGTTGTTGCCTGAAAAATACTAACCGCTAAACCAGTGATTAAAGCAACTAATAGTAGCGGACCGCTTGTTAGAAGGATAATCATAATGGCACGCTCTGCAATTGAAATAACCAATTCACCTGTCATACTGTATCATCCCCTAAAAACTTTGTAGTAATGATTTCATCACGAGATACCAGCCATCAACGAGAACAAATAATAAAATTTTAAATGGTAATGAAATCATAACCGGCGGTAACATCATCATCCCCATCGACATAAGCGTACTTGCAACTATCATATCGATAACTAGGAATGGAATAAAAATCATAAAACCAATTTGAAAAGCGGTTTTAATCTCACTTAATGCAAATGCAGGAACAAGCATTGTTAGCGGAATTTCTTCCACTGATGCTGGTTTTTCTGCTTGATTGTATGTTAAAAATAAGTCAAGATCCTTTTGCCTTGTATGCTTACTCATAAATTCCTTAAAAGGCACACTGGCACGATCATAAGCTTCCTCAAGTCCGATTTCTTCAGAAAATAAGGGCTGCAATGCCTCTTTGTTAACCTCTTGGAACGTCGGAGCCATGATAAAGAAAGTTAAAAATAAAGAAAGACCAACAATGACTTGGTTTGGCGGCATTTGCTGTGTCGCCAAAGCCGTTCGAACAAATGATAAAACAATAACAATTCGTGTAAACGAAGTCATCAAAATTAATATACTTGGTGCCAGTGAGAGAACCGTTAACAGTAAAAGGAGCTTCACAGCATTGGAGACATTTGTCGGGTCGCTGTTGGACAAAATACTGATTGCATCATTCATTTATCATCATTCTCCTTTTGCTTCCATCTCTCCAGTTCTTCACTACGCTCCTGTTTAATTTCGGATATCTTTTTTTCAAATAGCTCACCAAATGAATCTTTCCCTTGCTCTGTGGATGAGCTCCCAATATTTTTTCTCTTAAACTTTGAAAATACTTCTGCAATATACGGTGATGATGCTGCAAGTTCTTGTCGTTCATTATAGAGTGCTAAAAGTGTTGCGACTTCTTCAGGATCAGTAATTTCACGTAACAGTTGAACATCCTCACCGACCCCAACTAAATAGAGTGTGTTCCCTACTTGTAATAACTGCACTGACTTTTGTGCACCTAACGATAAACCGCCTAAATTTTGTACCAATTGATTACGTTGAAAGTTTAAATTTCTTTTATTTAAAAACTTCATTAGCCCATAAAATAAAGCTACAACAAAAATAAGCGCCAAAACCATTTTTATGTATTCCCATGCAGAGATATCTCCAGCTGCTGATACATCTGTATTTTGTGGAGCAGCTGGATCTGTATCTTCTTTACATGCTTCTGTTTTATTGATGCAATCATCAACACTTCCTGTGTTAGAATCAGCAGATACAGAAGCAGGTGTAGGGTACAAAAACAGGAAGGATACAAGAAATGCGAAAATCATCGTTAGACGAAATGATTTTAACATTTGCATGCTATCATCCTAGAGCTTTTTGAATCGCTTCAATTACACGATCAGCTTGGAAAGGCTTGACGATAAAGTCCTTCGCACCTGCCTGAATTGCATCGATTACCATCGCTTGTTGTCCCATTGCTGAACACATGATTACAGTTGCACTTGGATCAGAGCCCTTAATCGCTTTAAGAGCAGCAATGCCGTCCATTTCAGGCATTGTAATATCCATTGTTACTAAGTCTGGCTTCAGTTCATTGTACTTTTCGACAGCTTGTAAACCATCAGCTGCCTCTCCAACCACTTCAAATCCATTTTTCGATAAAATATCCTTGATCATCATGCGCATAAATGCAGCGTCGTCTACAATCAAAATTCTTTTAGACATGGTTAACTCCTCCAATTGAAACTATCTTAAATTATTTAAACGCTCTGCTTGACTTAAAACATCTGTAATGCGGACACCGAAGTTTTCATCAATAACAACGACTTCACCTTTAGCGATTAAACGGCTATTTACTAAAATATCAACTGGTTCACCAGCTAATTTATCTAGTTCAATAATCGAACCACTAGATAGTTCTAATATCTCTTTTACAGAACGTTTCGTACGTCCTAACTCTACAGTAACTTGCAATGGAATATCAAGTAGCATATTTAAATTTCTAGCTTCAGATTGCGAGATTACATCCGTATCAAAACTAGCAAACTGCGCTTGTTGAACATTGACAGGCTGAACAGGTCTTGCTGCGTAAGGGATCTGTTGCTGCTCTTGATACATTGGTTGCTGCTGTACTGGCGCCTCCTGCTGTTGATAAGCTGGCTGTGCTGGTGGTGGCGTCGCTGGAGCTTGTGGTTGCACTGGCTGTGGTGCTACTGGTGCTTCAGGTGCAATAGTTGCAGCTACCGGTTCTTCTATTGTTTGTGTTTCTCCTAAAAGTGACTTAACAATATTTTGACTAAATTTAAGCGGTAATAATTGCATTAAATTTGAATCAATTAAATTACCAATACGTAATCTAAAGGATACTTTTACAAGCAAATCGTCTTCTGGAATATTTTCTCGTCCTTCATTTTGAGAAATATTCATCAAATCAATTGTTGGTGGAGAAATATCTACTTTTTTGTTGAATACAGTCGACATGGACGTGGCTGCTGAACCCATCATTTGGTTCATGGCCTCTTGGACAGCGCTTAACTGAATCTCACCTAAATCTGGCTTCGGATTTAATCCATCTCCACCTAACATTAAATCAGCAATAATCGCTGCGTCAGATTGTTTAATAACAAGTAAATTCATACCTGTTAAGCCAATTGTATATTCAACTTGGACTGCCACATAAGGGTGAGGAAACTCCTCTTCTAACTTATTGCGGTTAATCATCGAAATACTTGGGGTAGTAATATCTACTTTTTGACCTAATAACGCTGAAAGTGCTGTGGCAGAGCTACCAAAAGATATATTACCTACCTCACCTAATGCATCTTGGGCAAACGAATCGAGATAATCCTCTACTCGTATATCGTTCATATCATCATTTGTAGAAGCTTCAGTGCCGCTGTTTTTATCTTCCAACGTTTCGCCCCTTAATAACGCTTCAATTTCTTCTTGGGAGAGCATTTCATCACTCATCTTCGTCTCCTCCTTTCAAAGGGTCGATAATTTGGATTGCTAATTTTTTGCCTTGCTTACCTGGTTGAACAGTAAATTTCGGTAATGTACCTACTTTTAACATTAAAGGATTTTCGATTTTTTGATCTAGTTGTATAACATCCCCAACTTGCATTGTCAGGAAATCCTCAATCGTGATATCTGTATTACCTAATTCAACGGTAAGTGGTAATTGCGCTTGTTTAACGCGCGTTTCAAGCATTTTTGTTTGTTCTGGAGACATCTCTTTCGTATTTGTTTGCATCCAGTAACGAACAGAAAGATTTGGAACAATAGGTTCCAGTACGACATGCGGAATACAAATATTAATCATGCCACTTGTTTCACCGATAATCGTATTTAAGGAAATGACAACAACTGTTTCATTAGGTGAAATCATTTGTAAAAATTGAGGATTCACCTCAAGCTCCACTAAAATCGGATCAATTTCCGCAACATTTTCCCACGCTTCACGTAAATTATCAAATGAACGTTCGAATAGGTTTGTCATAATTTTCGTTTCAATTTCTGTTAAATTATCTACATTACTATGACTTGATCCACTACCGCCCATTAAACGATCTAGCATGGAGTAGGCAATGTTCGGATTTATTTCCATCAATATATTACCATCTAATGGTGGCACTTCAAACACATTAATGAGTGTCATATTCGGAATCGAACGTACAAACTCTTCAAATGGTATTTGATCCACTGATGCAACCGTTATCTGCACATAGCTTCTTAGCTGTGCAGAAAAGAAGGTTGTCAGTAGTCGTGCAAAATTTTCATGTATTCGGGTCAAACTTCGGATTTGATCTTTTGAGAATCGCAGAGCTCGTTTAAAATCATAGACCTTAACCTTACGCCCCTCATCCTCTTTCTTTATGTCGTCCGCTGACATTTCCCCAGTTGATATTGCGGAAAGCAGCGCATCTATCTCGGATTGAGATAACACATCTCCTGCCATTTGCCCACCTCCATTTCAAGCAGTTTTTCGTTTTATGGAGAAGTGATAAAGGAGGTGAAATAAATCTCCTGAACTTCTCCCTCTTGCATCAATTCATTTATTCGTGTTTTTAATGACTTTTGGAAAACTTGTTTACCTTGCTTACCTTCTAAATCCTTTTGCTCCATTTCGGAAAGCTCCTGAATAACAATATTTTTCACTTGGAATGTACGTTTCGTTAATTCTTCTGCTGCATCTTTACTGGATGTTTGAATTGTTAACGAAAAACGTACGACTCTGTTATCAGCAAGATTTGTCGTTATTTCCGGTACCTCTACAGAAGCTTTTACGATGTCATCAATCGATGGTTCAAGTGATCCAGCTGGCTTATTAAATTGGGTTAGCAATACAACCGCAATACCCCCGATAAGTATGATTGCTACTAGTACGATAATAATCATCGTCAACATTTTGTTATTCTTCATCTTCTTCACCTCGTAGATGCGGGTTTGATAGTATTTGTATATTTTTATAAAAGGCATTTACCTTTTGTCGCACCTCATCTTCACTCTGTAAAACAATGATTTTGGTTCCAGTCGTTAATGTTATGGTCGTATCTGGAAAAGATTCGACCGTTTCTATGTATAAAGCATTCAATGTAAATGCTTTGCCATTTAGACGTGTTAGTTCAATCATTGAAATAGGGCCGGGTCTAGCATGAGAGCCGGCCCGACCCTCCCTCATATGAAATTATGTTTTGATAACCTGAATGCTTTATTCACATTCTAGTAATATATGCATTACCAGGTATTTATATAAAGCATAAAACACTAAAATTATTTTAACCTATCGTTTTAAGTTTACTAGCTCTTGAAGTACTTCATCAGATGTTGTGATGATACGAGTATTTGCTTGGAAACCACGTTGTGCCACAATCATCTCAGTAAATTCTTCTGATAAATCAACGTTAGACATTTCAACAGCCCCAGGAGCCACTTTCCCCATCCCTGCTACAGTTGCTACTTGTGCATAAGCGGCACCAGAGTTTGCTGTTTGTTGATAATAGTTACCACCAACCTTAGCAAGACCCCCCGCATTCGGGAATTTAGCCATAATCATCTGTCCTGCCCATTTACGTTGACCGTTTAAGTCCGTATATTCAATCGTACCATTAGGCCCTACACTAATCTCTTTAGCCGTTGTTGGAATACGAATTGGTCCTACAGTACCAGCAGCAGGTGTTAATTCACCATCTTCATTAAATAAGTTAGCACCTTCATCCCCTGAAGCGATTGGTGCATCATCAGGATTTATGCCATCATCATCAGCTTCCATAACAATATCATTCCCAGCAGATACACCCACTAAGTATTTACCATCAGCATTAACTAAGTAGCCATTACTATCCATGTAGAAAATACCATTTCGAGTAAATAAAGTGTTGTTGAAGCCTTCTTCATCAATAAAACCACTGTCTGGGTCTGGGGCACCATTTGCATCAGCTACCATAAAGAAGCCATCCCCTTCAATTGCGAAGTCAAGTGCACGTCCTGTACCTTGTATAGAACCACCACCATGAATCGTATCAATGGCAGCTAATTGAGAACCCAATCCTACTTGTTGAGGGTTAACTCCTCCACGTGTAGCAGTTGCAGCAGATGCACCTGCTTGTGTTTGAGACATTAAATCTTTGAAATTAACACGACCTTTTTTAAAGCCAACCGTATTAACATTGGCAATATTATTACCAACCACATCTAGTTTAGTTTGAAAGTTTTTAAGACCTGAAATACCTGAATACATAGAACGTAACATAAATGCCGTTCTCCCTTCATTTTAAATTGTGTGCGTCTATCATTCAGCACACTAGGCTTCCAATTAAGGTCCAGCCATTAAAGAACAATGGTGCCATCAATATTTGTAAATAATTGTTGCTTTGCCTCCGTGCGATCCATTGCTGTAATGACAGTAGCATTTTTAGCACTGACAATTAAAGCCGCTTGATCCATCAAGACTAATGGTTGTTTGACACCTTTTGAATGTGCCTCAAATACCTTGTCTGATACAACCTGCCATTCCTGATCAGAAATCGCTATTTTACGCTCCATAATACGTTCTTGCGCATGTTTGCTCACTTTTAGTTCTTGTTGTTTGGTAGCCTCCTGTAAATGAGCTTGGAACGATTGCTGTGATTTTATTGGCGAGGGCTGTGCTTGGCGAATAGATGGATGCAATGGTACACGATGAATTGAAAATTTATCCATCATTATTCTCCACCTTTATTCGCTTATTACTGTAAAATCCTTATCTGTTAACCTTTTCTCATTGTCTAATATATATTGTATAACGCCATCTTTATTTGAAACAGAAACGATACGTCCTTGCAGTTCTTGTTCGCCATCTTTATAAGTAACATTTTTACCAATCAACTTGCTTGCTTGTACAAGTGGCGATTCTGTAACTGAACCGTTACTGTTTGATTCCGTTGCAGAACCACTTAAAACGGCTGAAATATTACCAGGTGTTATTTCTTTGCCATCCGCTAATACAAATACAACACTGCCATCTACAAATTTCAGGGATTGGATAACACCGGTTCCTTCATTGACAATAGGTTTTTTATCTTCATCTACCTTGTCAGTTAACTCGTGCCATTTGACTTCCTTACCAATAAAGGTTGAATAATTCATCATCTGTGTTTGTTGCTGCGAGGCAAGTAATGACTCCATTGCTTTCGTCATATTTTGCATTTGCTCTAATGAAGAAAACTGTGCCATCTGTGAGATAAACTCTCGGTCATCCATTGGATTTGTTGGATCTTGATGTTGTAATTGTGTAATCAGTAATTTTAGAAATGCATCCTTGCCAAGTTCACTATTTCCTGTTTGTCTTGTTGGTTTTTTATAATTAGAATAATATAAATCATCCGTTATTGACATTGATGAGTTTTCAGTTTTTGTTGTTGCATCTGCCATGCTTACACCTCCTCACTTATTAAATATTCATTAAAGGACTTGCCTTCATCGTCATCTTCGGTGCTTTGCTCCTGCTCTTCTTGCTGTTGCTGCTTAAAGAAATTACTAAAGAAGCTTTGATCTCTTTGTTGACGGTCTGCGTCTTGTAGGGATTGAGCAATATCTAGTCGTTCAATTTGGATATTCTGTTGAACAAATGCTTGCTTTAACTGATGCGCTTGACTATCCAGTAATTCTCGTCCATGTGCTGTTGAAGCAAGTAGTCGAGCTGTAAGAACTCCATCATTTTGCACTAATTCAATCCGAATTGTTCCTAAATTCTCAGGATACAATTTTAATGTTAAACGTGTAATTCCCTGTACATTGGAAATCTGGGCTTTATTCATGATAGCTTGCATCTCTTTTAATAATGCCTCGGATTGTGCAGGTTTTGCTGCTGGCAACGTCACTTGGAATGTATCAGCTTTTGTTTGAACTGTATTAGCCGTTACCATTTCATTAGCGCTTGTGTCAGTCTGCTTTGTTACCTGAACCTGCTGAACCACATTTTGAAAGCCCTGCAATGGAAGAGTTACAGTTGTTTTTGTTGTTACCTGTGGTGTAGTTTGAATCGTCTCTACATTCGTTTGTAGCACTGTTAAAAGGCTTTTAACATTTGTTAGTAAATTTTCTTGTGGAGCTGTTAAATCTGTTTTTTGTCCAACTAATTGTGCTAATTTTAATACTTGAAGTAATTGTGTGGCCTCTTTTGGTGTAACCTGTCCCTCACCCTGTAAAGCCGTAACTACTTGTGCTTGTAGTACAGGTGCCTGAACATCTACTAATGCTAGAAGCTCCCAAACATCCTTTGCTTCTTTATCCTCACCTAGCAACTTCTGTACTAATTTTTGAAGCTGTTCAGCATCAATGCCTAAAGCGTCCATTAAATTCTCAAGATTGAGCATTTCATCCATTGCAACAGCTTTACCATCTTCACCAATTTGAAGCATTAACAGACCATCATCATGTGGAATATCTAGTAAGTCAAGTACTTCCTCAATTGATTCAGCGTTTAGAACAGCTGCTAATTGATGAATCTCTCCTGTTGCTGTTGGTTGTGCAGGCTGAGTTGTTTGATTGGAAGCAGACATAATTTGTCCAAAAACTGATCCAAAGGCAGATAAATTATCATTTTTTGACCCTCCACTAGCTTTAACATCAGAACCACCATTTGTAGCAGTAGCCGCTGTTTTAGGTGGCATTGCTTTGGATATCATTTGCATCATTGCTACATCCATCTTTTTCACCTCCTTTCATGTTTTATTGTTTAGCCATCATTTCCGTATATTTAGCAGCATTCTCGGGGCTCATTTTTTCTAAAATAGCTGCTAATTTATCTGGCTTTAAATTTGTTAATATACGAAGCGCTTCAGCATCACTCATTTTGATTAATACTGGTGCTGCAGCTTTAGGAGACATTTTATCGAATGTTATTAAAATATCATTAAAATCTCGTTTCGAATCATTTTGTTCTCTATTTAGTTTTTCAATTTCAAACTGGAGTTGCTCTTTTTCTGTCAATAATTTTTCCTTTTCAGTCGCTGTAGTATCCAATTTCTTTTGTAGCTGTGCAATTTCAGCTTCTTTTTCTTTTATTTCAGCTTGTAGATTTACAAGTTTTGAATCGTTGTTAACGACTGCATCTTTTGCCTGCTGTTCTTCTGAAGGAACAAATGGCAAGCTTTCAAAAGCTTTCTTTCCTAAATCAAAGACATTCGTATTCATTAGCGTTGCTACAACAAGTAACACGGCTACCACAAACATAATAGGTATGACAAACCAGGTGAAAAACTTTCGAAAGCCTCCTGATTTACGCTTTGGTTGTTGCTCTGCTAATTCCATTGAAAGTCGATTTTCCTTTTTCGCCATGAAATCACCTGATTTCTCTCTTGTTATACGTAAGGGTTGAAATTTCGTCTAAGAAAATGCCTTCAATCCGATCTTGCTCTTGCTTGAATAACTTAAAATCCTTTTCTCGCATTTTTTCAAATTTACGTACTTCCAAGTTTTTTTCTAACAGTTTTTCTTCGTACCAATTCATTTTTGAACGTGCTTGCACTACCTTCTGTTGTACATCTACAATTGTTTTTTCGAGGCTATCAATAAATCTCGCATAATGATGAATCTCCTCTATAGATGAGCCAACAGCTAAGCGCTCTTGTTGAAAGTCAATTAAATCCTCTTTCTTTTTCAACAGCTCATACAGCTTAGTTGCTATTTCTTCAAAAGAACGAACAGATTCTTTATAAACTATTTCCGTTTCATTTTTTTCTTGTTCACGAATGGTTAACACTTTTTCAAAACGATATATATAATTCACCATTTATTTCCCTCCACCGTTCGATAATGTAATTAACTCATTCATACTTTCAAGAAGTGTCACTTTATCTAAATAACCTTGCTTAAGATAAGCTGTAATTAGAGGCTCATAGTATATAGCCTCATCTATTTCTTGTGAGGTACCACGTTTATATGCACCGATATTGATTAAATCCTCTGACTTGTCATATGTATAATAAAGCTCCCTTAATCGTTCCGCTGCCTTTTTATGCTCTGGCTCTGCCACATGATTCATCAAACGGCTAACGCTTTTTAATACATTGATTGCAGGATATTGACCTTTATTGGCAAGGTTCCGATCAAGAACAATATGACCATCTAAAATTCCTCTTACAGTATCAGCAATTGGCTCATTCATATCGTCCCCATCTACTAATACTGTGTAGAAGGCTGTAATAGAACCATTTTCATTTGTTCCTGTACGCTCTAATAGTTTAGGTAAAATGGCAAACACTGATGGCGTATAGCCTTTTTGAGCTGGTGGTTCGCCAGTTGCAAGCCCAATCTCACGCTGTGCCATCGCAACACGAGTGACGGAGTCCATCATCAACATAACATTCAAACCACGGTTTCTAAAATACTCTGCAATCGCCGTTGCGGTAAAGGCACCTTTAATTCGCATGAGTGCGGGTTGGTCAGATGTGGCAGCAACAACGATTGAACGTTTTAATCCTTCAGATCCTAAGTCACGTTCTATAAACTCACGTACTTCACGACCACGTTCTCCAATTAGTGCAATAACATTTAAATCAGCTTGTGTATTTCGAGCAATCATACCAAGCAAGGTACTTTTCCCCACGCCTGATCCAGCAAAAATACCTACACGCTGACCATTTCCGACTGTTAACATACCATCTATTGCCTTTACGCCCACTTCAAGTCTTTCATTTATCGGTGGACGTGTCAGAGGATTTGGTGGATCCTGCTCAGTCGGAACTGATAATAATCCCTTTGGTAACACTGTTCCATCGATAGGATTCCCCATCGAATCTAATACTTTACCAATCAGCTCGGGTCCTACTTTTACTTCAAGTGGTGCCCCAGTCCCTTCAACTAAGCATCCAATGGAAATTTCTCGCAGAGAGGTAAAGGGCATTAAGATGACTATTTCATCCTTAAAACCAACCACCTCTGCTAGTATAATTTGATGACCGTTTTTTGAAGTTTCCACATGAATTTTACAAACATCGCCTATGGAACTATCTGGACCTTGCGACTCAATCATTAAGCCGACAACTCGAGTAACCCTACCAAACTTTTTAAAGGTTGATATATGAGGAATTTGTTCGATTAATTGAGCCGTTTTCATCTAGATCATTCCTTACTTTCTAATATTTCATAAAGTTTTAATCTTAATTCATTCAATTGCTCATCAATGCTAACAACAATTCGGCCATGATTTGTTTCGATAAAGCAATCCGTTTCATGTTCTAAATCTTCATTAACAAAAATCATGAATGGGACATCAGTTGGGAACATTTCAGCTAATTCATCACGATTAGCAGTAATTAATGCATAATAGGTCGGTGAAACATAAATTTTTATTTCTTTCATTTCTCTTGCTTCTTTAAGTCCTCTGCGAACGATAGAAACAAATAGTTCATTTTCACGCTCCAAGGATGCATCAATAATTCGTTCTGCTGCTGTTAAGCCCAGCTCTAATATGACTTCTTCTTGATCCTCAATATATTTCCTTGCATTTTCCTTTGCATGGATGATAACCTCATTGGCCGTTTGGAGGGATTGCATCATCGCTTCATTAGCTTTGTTCGTCCCATCCTCATATCCCTGACCAAATCCTTCATCATAAGCCTCTTGCACACGATTAGGACGTTCTTCTTCCCAGTTACGCTTTAGTTGCTCAATTTCCTGAAAGAACATTTGCTTCTCCTGTTCAAAAGCTTCACGTTCTGCCTGCAATCCGGCTCTCGCCTCTGTCAATATACGGTCTCGCTCTTCAAGAATTTCTTCAATCGTAATTTGTTTCTGTAATGGTGTTTCATCCCCTTCAATTTCGGGTATTTCAAACATATCACGAATTTTTATCGTTTTAACATTATCGCCATTGGACTCTGTATAGATAGAACGGATGATTCTAGACAATGACGTCATCTCCTCCACCACGTGCAATAATAATCTCACCAGCATCCTCTAAGCGACGAATTACCGCAACAATTCGAGATTGTGCTTCCTCTACATCACGTAAACGTACAGGTCCCATAATTTCCATTTCTTCTTTAAAGGTTTCAGCCATACGTTGTGACATATTGCGGAAAATAATATCCTTGACTTCTTCGCTTGAAACTTTCATGGATAGTAGTAAGTCTTCATTTTCACAATCACGAATAACACGCTGAATCGAACGATTGTCGAGTGTAACAATATCCTCGAATACAAACATGCGTTTTTTGATTTCCTCTGCAAGCTCTGGATCTTGAATTTCGAGTGCATCCAAAATCGTTTTTTCTGTTTGTCGATCTACACCGTTTAATACCTCAACGACTGCATCAATACCACCAGTCTCTGTGTAATCTTGTGTAACCGTTGACGATAATTTACGCTCTAAGACAGACTCAATTTCGCTAATAACTTCTGGCGATGTTGATTCCATGACCGCTATACGTTTAGCAATATCAGCCTGTACTTCTTGTGGTAATGAAGATAGAATCACACCAGCTTGCCCTGCTTCTAAATAAGATAGAATAAGGGCAATCGTTTGTGGATGCTCGTTTTGGATAAAGTTAAAAATTTGTGCAGGATCAGCTCTACGCGCAAAGTCAAATGGACGCACTTGTAATGAAGATGTTAGACGATTAATAATTGTTTGTGCTTGTTCAACACCAAGTGCTTTCTCCAATACTGTTTTTGCATAGCCAATACCGCCTTGTGTAATATAGTCTTGTGCAAGAGCAATATTATGAAATTCCTCTATAATCTCCTCTTTAACGTTTGCTTCTACCTTTTTAACACTTGAAATTTCTAATGTTAAGCGTTCAATTTCTTCCTCTGTTAAATGTTTATAGACAGAAGCTGAAACCTCAGGCCCCAACGAAATTAACAAGAGAGCGGCCTTTTGTTTTCCGGTTAATTCCTTATCTTTCTTGGACACAGCCGAACCTCCTAGTTAGTCTTCAGCAATCCAACTACGCAGTAACTTTGCAAAATCGTCTGGCTTTTCTTTTGCCATTTTTTCAAGCTGCTTACGACGCATTGTAGCTTCCGTTTCAATTTCTTCATTTATATCATCAATCATTAGTTCTTCTTGTTCTTCTAGGATGCTAAGTTCCTCTTCTTCCTTCGCACGTTTACGTGAACGGATAATGAAGAATGCCAGCAATAGGATAACAGCTAATAGGATACCGCCAATGACCCAAACCCACCATGGAATAACAGGCGTTTCTTCAGCTACATCTGTTGCTTTGCCATTTAAAGGTTGTACTGAAACAGCCACTTTTTCATTAATTTGCTCTTGAGTAAGCTCTGCTGCAACATCCTTAGAAATCGTTGTACGAACAATAGTACTTAAAATTTTCTCAATATCTTCTCGAACCCCATCAGGTAATGAAGCTGCATCTGTCGCTGTTGGTGGCTCTACAATTACCTGGATACCAATATCTTGAATTTTATAAGGTGCCTCTTGAATATCTTTACGGATACGGTTTACGTCATTATTAATCGTTTCCTCTGTACGTTCATAATCCCCGTTCCCCATCGCACCTTCATTATAAGTTGTGAAGTTATCTGTTGTTGTTTCTGCTTCAGGTGTACCAGTGGCTGCAGCTCCAGTACCAGAATATTGTTCTGTAATGCGCTGTGCACTAATAGCAATTCCAGCCATATTCTCTTCATCAACTGGCGTAACTAGGCTTTCTTCACGATTTTCTTTTTTGAAATCAATATCTGTTGTTACAGAAACAATGACTTTATCCTGCCCCATCAATGTACCAAGCATATTTTGCACTTGACGCTGTAGGTCACGCTCCACCAATTTCTTTGCCTGTAATTGACCTTCAGCTGTTGTTGTGGAAGCTCCATCAGCAGTGGCAGCATTCAAATCAAAGTACTCAGAAAATTGGTTGGAAATTACAATATTATCCGTATTTAAGTTCGGAACACTTTTTGCTACTAAATTATACATTGTTGAAATTTGCTGCTCTGTAAATTTATAACCTGGATCAGTATTCAAAACAATAGATGCAGTGGCTTCTTCTAAGTTAGCTTCTTTTAAGAATACTCCCTTTTCAGGTACATTTATCATCACTTTTGCATCTTTTACACCCTCAAGATTTTTAATGAGCTTAGCAATTTCTGTTTCAGTTGCTGCCTTTTTCAATAGATTAAACTCATTATCTGTCATACCAAATCCAGAGCTGTTCGCAAATGAATAATCAATTGTACCTGTTTGCGGATATCCCTCTGAAGCTAATTGTACTAATAGGGAATCCACTTGTTCCTCTGGGACTAAAATCGATGTTCCACCTGGGGCAATTTCATATTTAACCCCTTGAGAATCCAACGCTTCCTTTACTTGCCCGATTTCTCTTGTCGATAAATCTTTATAGAGAGGTACGTATGTAGTCTTTGTAGCAAAAATTGTAATAACTGTTGCTAGTGCTATTACTCCGATGACGGATCCAATCATTACAATCTTTTGTTTTTTACTACGACTTGTCCAAAATTGGCTGGTGTCGTTTTTTATTTTCGTCAATCGTTCATTCATTATGAATCCTCCGGTTATAGTGAATAACCTAACCATCAATAATTCGCGAAAACAGTGATATCCCCATTAACAAGCTTTTTGGGGATATAGTCTTTATCGATCTGTTCAACTAGTCGATAAAGCTAGACACTCATTCGCATTATTTCTTGGTAAGCTTCAATCACCTTATTGCGAACTTCAATTGTTGCATTTAATGTAATGCTTGCTTTTTGTGATGCAATCATCACCTCATGCAACTCTACATCTCCACCAGTAATTAGCTTTTGTGTAAAATTATCAGAAGTAATTTGCTGATCATTCACTTTTGCTATTGCTTCTTTTAAAGAGTTCGCAAAGTTTTGCTGTGCTTCATAAGGTGTCGTCTGGAGTTTATTTGTTTGATTTACAACCTGGGTTGGTGTCATTAGTGAAACGGACGAAATTGTCATTATGTATCTTCCTTTCTTCTTAGTTATTTACCAATCTCTAAAGCCTTTGTCAGCATAGATTTATTTGCATTAAATACAGTTACATTTGCCTCATAAGAACGAGTAGCTGACATTAAATCTACCATTTCCCTTAATGGATCCACATTTGGCATGTTTACATAGCCATCTGCGTTTGCATCTGGATGAGTTGGATCATACACAAGTTTGAAAGGTGTTTCTCTATCTTCTTTTATTTGTGTTACTTTTACGCCGTTGCCGACGCCGCTTTTTGCGTTTTTGCCTAGAGCAACATTAAAAAATTTTGAAAACTGACTCTCTTGAGCTGTAAATGTTACTGACTTACGGCGGTAGGGCTCCCACTCTCCATTTACTTGTCTAGCACGCGCAGTATCCATATTAGCCATATTCGAAGAAATGACATCCATTCGTAAACGCTGTGCTGTTAAAGCTGAGGCAGTGGTATTCATTCCATAAAAAATAGACATTTATTACTTACCTCCTTTTATAACAATATTTAATGTATTTAATTTACCATTAACACGGTCAATTAAAGCATTATAATAAATTTGATTTTCTGCTAATTTCGCCTGTTCAGCATCCATATCAACACCATTACCATTATTTCGATATCGTAGGCCATCAATATTATTCACACCAGGTGTAGATTGACGAATCGAAAAATCATAATGTCTGCTATCGGTACGATATGCTGAAATTGATATTTGTTTTTCTTCTTCTAACATATCCTTAAAGCTAACACTTTTCGCCTTATAATTCGGCGTATCAACATTTGCAATATTATTGGCAATTGTTTTATGATTTAAAGTTGCATAGGAAAGTCCGTTTTCCAGGCTACTAATAGTTCCTCCAAATAAGTTCAAAACCATTCACCTCATTTTTATTTCAATTCTATGTATTTCTTAATTTATCCAATAATACAATTGTAATTAAGATGATACGTAGTGTCTATTGTCTTTTGTCATTTTTTAATAGTAGATACGCCCTATTTTTTCTTGCCATTAACCGTAACAAAACTCCCGAACCCCTTGATCCATCTGCGTTCAAAGAGTTTCAAGTTACTTCTAGTTATTTTACACTATTTCGACAGTGTTTACGGTTTCAGTATTGAATATTTCCTTTTTTTCGCTTTTTCGTCATTGACTTAGAACCAAATTCCAAGTCCATTTTTACTATGTCAATCACTAAATAGATTGGATTAAACCGCTTAGTTGCTATATGACAAATAAATTAAAGCCATCCTTTATTTTTATACTATTAGTAACAAAAAAGTGTCAATGTTATGAAGATATATATTGCCTTTTGAAACAATCATACATTCCTAATTGCGCTCGATCCCCTCAGGAAAACGAAAATTACCCTCATTTAAAAGACAAAATCTTTCACAAAGATTTATTTCATTATTATTTACGCCCCAGCGTAATTGTGTTTGGATTTATCCAAGCTATCTCGAAAAGGTCCCCTTTATAAACTGCTGAGGTATGGAAGAATTTCGGGATATATAGAGGATGAAGGAAGTATTGTGCGCAATCATCGCTACTAGTATTTCTTAAAATTTCAAAAAAGGTATCTGGAAAACTACTCCAGATACCTTTTACAGTTCCTAAAAAATGCAAGGATATGTTAGCTTATTTCATTTTAATTTCTGCTAATGCATTTAAAAATTTATCATTTAGCACTTTAATATAAGTACCTTTCATCCCTAGAGAGCGAGATTCGATAACACCTGCTGATTCTAGTTTACGTAATGCGTTTACAATCACTGAACGTGTAATTCCTACTCGGTCTGCAATTTTTGAAGCAACTAGTAGCCCTTCGTTACCATCAAGTTCTTCGAAGATGTGTTCAATGGCTTCTAGCTCACTGTAAGAAAGGGAATTAATCGCCATTTGTACAACTGCTCGACTACGAGCTTCTTCTTCAATTTCTTCTGATTTCTCACGTAAAATTTCCATGCCAACTACTGTTGCACCATATTCAGCTAAAATTAAATCATCATCCTCAAATTGTGCAGATAAACGTGCAAGAATTAATGTTCCAAGGCGTTCTCCACCACCAACGATTGGCACAATAGTTGTTAGCGCATTTTGGAATAACTCTTTGTTTTCTACCGGGAAAGCAGTATGCTCATCATTAATATCTAAATTTGATGATGTTTCCGAAATTGTAAACAAGCTATGTGTATACTCCTCAGGGAATTGACGCTCTTCAAACATCTTCTTCATTCGCTCATTTTCTATTTGCTGATGGATGGAGATGCCTAAAAGCTTTCCTTTACGGCTCACAATGTAAACATTGCTATCTATAATATCACCAAGCGTGTCAGCCATTTCCTTAAAGTTTACCGGTTTACCAGCAGATGCTTGAAGCATTGAGTTAATTTTACGTGTCTTTTCTAATAAATTCATTATATGTTCCTCCTATAAATGGTCCAAAGCGTATTTTCTTACTATTCTAAAGGTTTTTACAACTGAATGGTACTATTCAGCTTTATCTTACAATATAAACTGTGACAAATCTTTGTTTTTTACTATACCCGCTAGTTTTTGATCAACATATGCGGCAGTGATCGGAATATTTGCTGGTGCAATCTCTGATGCCTCAAACGATAATTCCTCTAGCAAGCGCTCTAAAATCGTATGCAAACGTCGTGCTCCAATATTATCCGTTTCTTGATTGACCTCAGTTGCAATTTCAGCAATACGTTCAATGGCATCTTCCGTAAAGTTAATCTCTACACCTTCTGTTTCTAATAATGCCTTATACTGCAAAATAAGCGATTGATCTGGCTCTTGCAAAATACGGACAAAATCTTGCTTCGTTAATTTTTCAAGTTCTACCCGAATTGGGAAACGCCCCTGTAGTTCAGGAATTAAATCGGATGGCTTTGACATATGGAATGCTCCTGCAGCAACAAAAAGCATATAGTCCGTTTTCACAGCGCCATACTTTGTTGTAACGGTAGATCCCTCAACGATTGGCAGTATATCACGCTGTACACCTTCTCGAGATACATTCGCAGAAGAGTTACTTTCTTTACTAGCAATTTTATCAATCTCATCAATGAAAATAATGCCTGATTGCTCAGCTCTTACTATGGCTTCTTGAGCAACTTCATCTGCATCTATAAGTTTGTTCGCTTCCTCAATTGTTAAAATGCGACGCGCATCCTTCACTTGGACTCTGCGTTTTTTCGTTTTTTTAGGCATCAGGCTAGATAGCATATCTTGCATACCACTATTAGCAGACATATCCATACCCGTGCCTTGTAATGCATCAAAAATAGAAGGACTTTGCTCTGTTACTTCAATAGTAATCCACTCGTTTTCTAATTTACCATTACGTAAATCAATCGCGATTTGTGCACGTTTTGAACGCACCTCAGTCTCTTCAGATGAGTTTTCATCAGTTGACTGCTGATCTTTGCCACCAAACAGCATTTCGAAAGGATTTTGCATCGATTGTTTTTTTCGCAAGGAGGGAACCAATAATTTAACGATTGCCTCATTCGCTAATTCTTCCGCCTGGTCTTTCACAGACTCCATCATCTCTTCTTTTACAAGTCGATGAGAAGCTTCTACAACATCACGTACCATAGACTCTACGTCACGTCCAACATAGCCTACTTCTGTAAATTTTGTTGCTTCCACTTTGACAAATGGTGCATTTGTTAACTTTGCAATTCTTCTTGCAATTTCTGTTTTTCCGACACCTGTTGGCCCTATCATTAAGATATTTTTTGGAATAACCTCTGCCTTCATGTCATCATTTAACAACGAGCGGCGATAACGATTACGTAAGGCAATAGCAACTGCTCGCTTCGCTTCATTTTGTCCTACAATATAACGGTCCAGATGCTCAGTAATTTGTCTTGGCGTTAAATTATTTTGCGTCATTAGCTCAGCGCCTCCACGATAATATTATGATTCGTAAATACACATATTTCAGCAGCAGTTTCGAGTGCTGCTTCGGCAATTTCACGAGCAGACATTGTTTCGCCCGCATATTTTTTCAGTGCTCGGCCAGCAGATAATGCATAGTTTCCACCAGAACCAATCGCTAATATTCCATCATCAGGTTCAATAACTTCTCCAGTCCCAGAAACAAGAAGAAGTGTGTTTTTATCCATTACAAGGAGCATTGCCTCCAATTGGCGCAGCATTTTATCACCACGCCATTGCTTCGCAACTTCTACGGCCGCACGTTGTAAATTCCCATTGTATTCATTTAACTTTCCTTCAAACATTTCAAAAAGTGTAAAGGCATCGGCAACTGATCCAGCAAAACCAGCAAGGACTTGCCCATTAAACAGACGTCTGACCTTCCTAGCCGTACCTTTCATCACAACTGCATTCCCTAAGGTCACTTGACCATCACCAGCCATTGCGCAGCCTCCATTATGATGAACTGCAAATATCGTTGTCGCATGAATTTGTCCCATTCGTCTTCCTCCTTAGCTTTATTATGCCCTTGGATGAGCATTCATATATGTTTGACGAAGATGCTCTTTCGTTACATGTGTGTAAACCTGTGTAGAAGATAAATGTGCGTGGCCTAATAATTCCTGCACCGTACGTAAATCTGCGCCATTATTCAATAAATGTGTAGCAAAAGTATGACGAAGCATATGAGGATATATTTTCGTATGGAGCGAGGCTTTGTCAATCATTTCTGTTAAAATATGACGTACCCCTCTAGGAGTAAGTTCCCCACCACGCATGTTGACAAACAATTGCTGATGATTTGTTTTTTTCATCAATCGTGGACGAGCTTGCTCTATGTAATCCTGCATCGCTAAACTCGCAAATTGACCGAATGGAATAATACGCTCTTTTCGCCCTTTTCCCATTACCCGAATAATTGAATAATGAAAATCTACATCCTTCATTTGAATTGAGGTAAGTTCACTCACACGAATTCCTGTCGCATATAACAGCTCTAATATAGCCATATTTCTGATTGATTTCAAATCATCACCAGTATTTGCTTCAAATAGCTGCATTAACTCCTCTTCGTAGAAAAAACTTGGTAAGCGTGCTTCTTTTTTCGGATGATAAAGTGAACGGAATGCCCCATCATCTATGCCGAACTGTCTATTTAGAAAACGAAAAAAGGAGCGTATGGAAGAAATTTTTCTAGATACTGAAGATCTTGCTCTTTTTTCATCGTACAACTTTGTTACATAAAGACGTGCATGTATATACTCAACACTAGCTAAATCATTAACACCCTCTGCCTGTAAAAAGGTTAAAAAATCTAGTAGGTCTGATTCATATTCTCGCACCGTATGAACAGAGAAGTTCTTTTCTACCTGGATGTAAAGCATGAACTGTTCAAGTGCATCTTGGGACGAAACTAACATGAAAAGATTCACCACCAATGAATTATTAATAATCTTCTCAAATGACGAACACTTACAATTTAAATGGATAAGCTTATCAGTTACCTATCGTTAATAAACATACATACTGACACTATACCTATCTACATAATATAGCAAGTGATAATGGTTATATTTTGAGAAAATCTCCATACAAAATAATAAAATACGTGTTAATCAGCATTTTGTCTACAAAAAAAACAAAAGCCTCTAAGAGTATAACAACTTTTAGAGGCTTATTGCAATTAAATTGTTTGTGAATTCACAAAATTACAAATTGTGCTTATTGCACGGTTAGCATGCATCTCAGCACGCTCTGGTTTGGAACGACGGCCTGGTGGCAATTCAGGGAAAATTCCAAAGTTAACATTCATCGGCTGGAAGTTTTTCGCTTGCGCTTCTGTTATATAACGCGCCATACTGCCTAATGCTGTTTCGAATGGGAAAATAATTGGCTCCTGCCCCAATGCTAAACGAGCTGCATTAATCCCTGCAATTAGTCCACTACCAGCTGACTCAACATACCCTTCAACACCTGTCATTTGACCAGCAAAGAAAATATTTTTTTGTTCACGAAGTTGATAAGTTTTCTCTAAAACCTTTGGTGAATTAATAAAAGTATTTCTATGCATCACACCATAACGAACGATTTCCACATTTTCTAACCCAGGAATTAGCTGCAGTACTTCTTTCTGTGGTCCCCATTTTAAATGCGTTTGGAAGCCAACAATATTATAAAGAGTACCAGCAGCATCATCTTGGCGTAATTGGACAACTGCATACGGGCGCTTTCCTGTCTTCGGATCTTCAAGACCTACTGGTTTCATCGGTCCAAATAACATTGTTTTCTCCCCACGAGCTGCCATTACTTCAATTGGCATACAGCCCTCAAAGTAAATTTCCTTTTCAAATTCTTTCAAAGGTACAACTTCCGCTTCAATTAATGCTTGACGGAAACGATCAAACTCTTCCTTTGTCATAGGACAGTTTAAATAGGCTGCCTCCCCTTTATCATAACGGGATTTTAAATATACTTTATCCATATCTATACTATCTTTTTCGATGATAGGTGCAGCTGCATCATAAAAATAAAGATAATCTAATCCTGTTAAGCCTTGAATTTTTTCAGCTAAGGCTTTTGATGTTAAAGGTCCTGTTGCAATAACTGTTATACCTTCGGGAATTTCTGTGACCTCTTCATGAATAACTTCCACAAGCGGATGGTTTTTCACCGTCTCTGTCACATATCCAGCAAATTCGTGACGGTCTACTGCTAATGCACCCCCAGCAGGGACTGAACATTGGTCTGCCGCCTTTAAGATAACAGAATCTAGCATACGCATTTCTTCTTTAATAACGCCTACAGCATTTGTTAAACCATTCGCACGCAAAGAATTTGAACATACAAGCTCTGCAAATTTATCGGTATGATGAGCTGGTGTTTGCTTTACTGGACGCATTTCATAAAGTTTAACTTTCACACCACGTTTGGCAATTTGCCAAGCCGCTTCGCTTCCTGCAAGGCCCGCTCCTATTACATTTACTACTTGTTCCGTCATGTGCTTACCATCTTTCTATCATTGAGTTGGTGCTTCTTCATAGTCACATTTCGTACACTGAATTTGTACACCTTTTTTAATTTTTTTCTCTACTAATAATGCACTACATTTTGGACATGGTCTACTAATTGGCTTGTCCCATGAAACAAATTCACACTCAGGGTACTGATTACAGCCATAGAATAAACGCTTTGTTTTACTTTTACGCTCTACAATCTCACCAGTTTCGCACGAAGGACATTTTACGCCAATTGGCTTCATAATCGCTTTGGTATTGCGACAATCCGGGAAGTTTGAACAAGCCATAAATTTCCCATATCTTCCTAGTTTAAAGACCATTGGTGACCCACAAAGCTCACAATCTTCGCCAGCCGGCTCATCTTTAATAACAACCTTTTCCATCGCCTCATCTGCATATTTTACATGAACCTCAAAATCTTTATAAAACTCTTCTACAACATTTTTCCATTGCCGACTACCTTCTTCAATATCATCTAAATCTTGCTCCATTTGTGCTGTGAATTCGATGTTTATGATATCTGGGAAAAATTCTAGTACGAGTTGGTGCACGATTTCTCCTAGCTCTGTTGGCATAAATCGCTTTGCATCTAACACGACATAGCCACGGCGCTGAATTGTATCGAGGGTCGGTGCATATGTGGATGGGCGCCCTATACCTAGCTCTTCCATTGTTTTTACAAGACGCGCCTCTGAATAACGTGGTGGTGGCTGAGTAAAATGTTGCTTTGGCTCGATTTCAAGAGATTTTACTTGATCGCCAACTTCCATTTCAGGTAGAAGCTTTGTAGTTTCCTCTGTCTGATCATCAGTACCTTCAATATATAGCTTCATAAAGCCTGCAAATTTAACTTGTGAGCCATTTGCACGGAATAAAACATCACCATTTTGAAGGTCTACAGCAACTGTATCAAGTATAGCTGGCGCCATCTGGCTTGCGATAAAGCGTTCCCAAATTAAACGATATAAGCGTAATTGATCACGGCTTAGAACCGCTTTTAATTCATCCGGAGAACGCATTGTGCTAGTTGGACGAATCGCCTCATGGGCATCCTGTGCATTTGATGCTTTTTTTGCCTGCTTCGTATCTGTTGAGATATATTCTTTTCCGTATTTCGATTCAATGTATGCAATCGCTTCCGTTTTTGCAGTATCTGAAATACGAGTTGAATCAGTACGCATATAGGTAATTAAACCGACAGTTCCCTCTTTTTTACCAATATCAATTCCTTCATATAATTGTTGTGCCAACATCATTGTCTTCTTCGCACGGAAATTTAACTTACGTGCCGCTTCTTGCTGTAATGAAGATGTCGTAAAGGCTGGTGCAGCATTTCGTTTACGCTCTTTCTTTGAAACATTAACTACATTAAAATCAGTACCCTTTACATCTTTTAATATAGCCTTTACCTGTTCTTCATTTGTTAATTTAATTTTGTCTTTGCCATTACCATAGTAAAGTGCATCAAACGTTTTTTTCCCCTTCTCAAAAGAGCCCTCAATTGTCCAATACTCTTCCGGTTGGAAATTTTTAATTTCATTTTCACGATCAATAATCATACGCAGTGCTACAGATTGAACGCGTCCTGCTGATAATCCCTTTTTAACCTTTTTCCAAAGAATTGGGCTAATGTTATAGCCGACAAGTCTGTCCAATATACGTCTCGTTTGCTGTGCATCTACAAGATCCATATTAATAGGACGTGGATTTTTAAAAGATTCTATAATTGCATCCTTTGTTATTTCGTTAAATACAACACGACAATCTGAATGAATATCGATATTTAACGCAGTCGCAAGGTGCCAAGCAATCGCTTCTCCCTCGCGGTCTGGATCGGCCGCTAGATAGACTTTCTTCACTTTCTTTGCAGCAGTCTTTAATTCCTGTAAAACAGGCCCTTTACCACGAATAGTAATATATTTAGGTTCAAAGTTATTTTCAGCACTAACGCCCATCTGACTACGTGGTAAGTCACGAACATGTCCGATTGACGCTTTTACTTTATATTTTTTTCCTAAATAACGTTCAATTGTTTTTGCTTTTGCTGGTGATTCTACAATCACTAAATAATCCGCCATCTATGTCTCCCCCTTAGCGAGGTCTATTGCTAATTTTTTAAGTTACCTGTTGCAAAATGTATAACAGATTTTAAGATAATGCAACTTTTTTTCAATTTTTGTTAGAAAAGAGTGCAAGTGATGCAACGATTTCATGACCATTACATACTGGAATAGCTCCTTCTACCAGTAATCTATTCGTCCCTTTTGATTGCTCAGCATCAATTGGACCTGGCACAACAAATACATCTTTTCCCTGCTCCAGTGCGCATTCCGTTGTAATAAGCGTACCACTTCTTAATGAAGCTTCTGTGACAACTAATGCTTGGGACAAGCCACTAATGATACGGTTACGCATAGGAAAATGCCATTTCTCCGGCTTCATGTAAGGTGGATACTCCGTAACTAATAAATGATGCTCCGCCATACGATCTGCTAAGGCTTTGTTTTCCTTTGGATATATATAATTAAAACCATGACCAAGCACTGCAATTGTCTGTCCACCAACTTTTATAGTTGCCTCATGAGCCATCGTATCTGCACCTCTTGCAAGCCCGCTCACTATCGTATACCCGTGTTCAACGAGAGGTGGGACAATTAAGTCCATTGCGGTTTTTGTATAAGCTGTAGCCTTTCTAGAGCCTATTATAGCCACTTGTTTTCCTTTCATTAATTGCAAATACTGACCTTTCACATACAATACAGTAGGTGGGCTGGAGATTTCAAATAATTGCGCTGGATAAAAAGGATGATGAAAAGGTATGGGGAAAATATGGGAACGATCATATGCCTCTTCAAACGACCATGTCATAATTTGTCGAAAGCTTCGAGAAATTTGCAAGGCTTTGTGCGATGATATTTGCAATGCATTTGCGAGCTCATTAGGGGTTGCTTCTTCAAAATAACTTAATAGATCTACTGGAGACAGTAATTGCTGAAGTTTTTGAAGTGGTAACGGGTAAATATAATGCAAAGCTAGTAATCTTTGTGTATCGACTGAAAAGATCATTTAAAAACCTCCCTTTAATAATAGAAGAAAGATAAATGACCGCAATCTTTTGAGCAAGGCAGGAGAAGTACTTTAATTTAAGTCCAATTAAAGTAAAAGAAAAAGATGTAGCCACAATGTGCTACATCTTCCATTTTAATGGGTTTTACACTTTTCGTATAGCCCTTTTTCTTTAATTACTTTAATAAGTGTTTCACCAATGACAGATGGCGTTTCAGCTACTTCAATACCAGCAGCATTCATAGCCTTGATTTTTTCAGCGGCTGTACCTTTACCACCAGAAATAATAGCACCAGCATGGCCCATACGTTTTCCTGGGGGTGCAGTTTGTCCACCGATAAAGCCAACGACAGGTTTCGTCATATTTGCTTTAATCCATTCAGCAGCTTCCTCTTCAGCAGTACCACCGATTTCCCCAATCATCACGACTGCATATGTTTCTGGGTCATTATTGAAAGCTTCTAATACATCGATAAAGTTTGTACCATTGACAGGGTCTCCACCAATACCAACAGCTGTAGTCTGACCAATACCCTCTTGTGTTAATTGGTGAACAGCCTCATATGTTAATGTTCCAGAGCGAGAAACTACTCCTACATGTCCTTTTGTATGAATATAGCCAGGCATGATACCAATTTTACATTCATCTGCTGTAATAACTCCTGGACAGTTTGGTCCTACAAGGCGAGTTTTTTTACCTTCCATATAACGTTTAACCTTTACCATATCAAGGACAGGTATATGTTCTGTTATACAGATTGTTAATTCTAATTCAGCATCTACAGCTTCTAGAATTGCATCCGCAGCAAATGGAGCTGGTACATAAATAACTGATGTAGTTGCACCTGTTGCAGCTACTGCTTCTGCTACTGTATTGAATACAGGTACTCCTTCGATTTCAAGACCACCTTTACCTGGTGTTACACCTGCTACGATTTTAGTACCGTACTCAAGCATTTGTTTTGTATGGAAAAGCGCTGTTTCGCCTGTAATCCCTTGTACAATTACCTTCGTATCTTTATTAATAAATACAGCCATTATTCTCCCTGCCTTCCTTAGCCTACTAGTCCCACAATTTTTTGTGCACCGTCAGCCATTGAATCCGCTGCAACGATGTTTAAACCAGATGCATTTAAAATTTCTTTTCCAAGTTCTACATTTGTACCTTCTAAACGTACAACTAATGGCACAGCTAAGCCAATTTCTTTAGCAGCTGTTACCACACCTTCAGCGATAATGTTACATTTCATAATTCCGCCAAAAATGTTCACGAAAATGCCTTTTACGTGAGGATCAGAAAGGATAATTTTGAAAGCTTCTGTTACTTTTTCAGCTGTTGCACCGCCCCCTACATCAAGGAAGTTAGCGGGGCTTCCGCCGTAATAGCTAATTGTGTCCATTGTAGCCATAGCAAGTCCAGCACCATTAACCATACAGCCAATGTTGCCATCTAGTGAAATATAACTAAGATCATATTTAGATGCTTCGATTTCCTTTGCATCCTCTTCATCAAAGTCGCGTAATTCGACAATATCTTTATGACGATATAATGCATTTGCATCGAAATTAAATTTAGCATCTAAAGCTAAAACATCTCCTTGACCAGTGACAACAAGTGGATTGATTTCGACAATTGAAGCATCCTTATCGATAAATGCTTGATATAAGCCTAACATTAATTTAACAGCTTTCCCTACAAGGTTTGCTGGAATATTCATATTAAACGCCATACGACGTGCTTGGAAGCCTGTTAATCCAACGACTGGATCTACCACTTCTTTGAAGATTTTTTCTGGATGTGCTTCCGCTACCTCTTCAATATCCATGCCNNCCATGCCGCCCTCTTCAGATCCCATCATTGTCACACGGGATGTTGCGCGGTCTAATACTAAACTTAAATAGTACTCTTTTTGAATATCAGAACCCTCTTCAATATATAAGCGTTTTACTTCTTTTCCTTCAGGACCTGTTTGATGAGTCACTAAAATTTTACCTAGTAATTCCTTTGCGTACGTACGCACCTCGTCAAGGTTTTTAGCGATTTTTACACCGCCCGCCTTACCGCGTCCACCTGCATGAATTTGCGCCTTGACTACCGTTACATTAGAGCCAAGTTCCTTCGCTACTTTCACTGCCTCATCAGGGGAAAAAGCTACTTTTCCATTTGGTACAGCTACACCATACTTTCTCAGAATCTCTTTCCCTTGATATTCATGGATATTCATAATACATCCTCCCATCAAACATTTGCATAAAATTGTTTTACTAACATAATCTATTCTAACGAAAGATTCTGATAAAGTCTACACTTTGTCTTTTGTTCGAATTTTCTCTCTTGTTATGACATTTTCTTCTACTTCGTGTACTAAAACAGATTTTTCAAACTATCAGAATTATTTATCTTTTCTATTTTTTTGCGCATGTTGTTGATCTAAATGATAAATAAATGCAAAAACCTCCGCGACAGCTTGATACAATTCTTCCGGTATCGACTCATTTAAATCTAATTGCCCAAGTAATTGAACGAGGTTCGGATCCTCATAAATCGGCACATTGTGCTCATTTGCTCGTGCTAAAATATTTTCTGCTATTTTCCCTTTTCCTTTTGCTACGACTTTTGGGCTATCAAAACGACCTAGCTTATATGTGAGCGCGATAGCCTCTTTTCGAGTAAATTTTTCTTCACTCATACCCGGAAATCCACCCCATTATGTTCCTCCTGCTGTTCTACTACAGCGGTTATTTTTTCAGGTTTAGCTTTTTCAAATTGTTTAATAAATACTCCTGAAAGTTGATAATTTTTTTCTGCTAAGCCAATTTTTAATGCTGCTTTTAATGGTTCTGCAAGAGGAACAACGTCATTATGTTCATTAAATACTGTCACTGTTACGACACGATTTTGAACCTGCATATCAATTACGGTTTCTTTCATTGATTCCATTTGTAAATAAAATAAAATACGCGCATAATTGGCATCTATTTTTCCATCTTCCTTCATGCGTCCATTCCATTGTAGTGTTGCATCCATTTTTCTGCCGAAGAATTCTAGCGGTACTTGCATAATAAGTTGATGCTGATGCCCATTCTCTCCAGATACAAGCTGCATGCCATTCATACGAGCCATTAACATTTCTGCCGCTTCCTTCAACTGGGGTGTAATTTGGGCATCCTGCAAGAGTGTATGAAGTTGAGGCTTTAATTGATGTGCAATCACTTGTAAATCCGCAGATTTATTATTAAGTGCAGCCTCATAGCTAATACCTAGATTCTTCAATACCGTTTTTAGAGCGTGCTCCATTGCTTTATTATCCATTGAGTTTTGCACCTGTGCATCTGCCTGTGTAACCATTTGCTGAATGAAAGATTGTGGAGATTCTACACTACTTTTCATAAGATTTCTCATCCATGCTTCGCTCTGTAATGGAGTAATTACATCATTTTTTACTAATGATAATAAATGGTCCTTCACTGAAAGAGCATTACTATCCTGTGTGAATAAACGATCTGAAGCATTTTGTGCAAATGCTTTTATGAGTTGTTCCTGCATCTGCTTTGCAAAAATCTCTAATGTTTGTTTAGTAGCTGGTATTTGGTTTAGCCTATCGATTAATTGATTAATTTGCTGTTTTTGCTCATTCGTTAATAGGTTTTGGTTGGCTGTCCATGATTTAAGATCGTTGATAAGCTGATTTTTATCTTCAGGGCTTGTCGTTAGAATTGTTTGAATAACTTGTCCTGCCTGTTGAGGTTGAATTGGTTGACCAGACTTGGCTGCGTTAAGATTTGACCAATTTTGTAAAGTAGCTTGCTGAGGCACTATCCCTGCCTCTTTTAAAATATTCAAAGCTTGAATCTTTTCACTCATCGAGGCAGCTTCACTCGTTAGTAGTTGAATGGACTTCGCGAATATTAAACTACCTGTTTCTACCTCAAACGGCTTTGCAATTGCCTGTACTTGTTGCATTAGATTTTGCCTTAGGCTTTCTGGTAAAGATGTATCCTTTGCTAAAACTTGAGTAAAGTTTTCCATAACGGAATTCATCCCTGTAGTTTTTTGCCCACTAATAAGTGCTTGAAAAACTTCATTCGTCATCGGCATTTTTAGCTCTACCATTTTTTGAATCGCTTGTAGAGCATCCATTTTAGTAATGCCTTCAGGTAAAGCCTTTAACCACATTTCTGCCTGCATCAGCTGCTCTTTTGAAATCGGTAATTCCGCCTTCATAAAATGAGCTAGAAGCTGTTGCATTTCAGGTGTCTTTGGCAAATTCATAGATTCAAGTAATTGATTGATTTGTTGACTTGAAGAAGCCGTTTGTACCATCGGACCTGTCACTACTTTTAGTTCCGTTTGGGGACTTGTGCCTGTTACCTGAAAGAAATGTGTGTCTCCTGCTTTTAGCGGTGCTTCAAGCTTAGCAATAAACTTTTGTTGACCAACCTGTATTTCAGCCATTTGATCTGGATAAAGCTGCTTAACTGTCCCATGAAATAGTTGACCCTGTTTCATCGCTAACGGTTGATTCGTTGAAAGCGCCTGTGTTTGTGCTGCAATCGGATTAAATGATGTAGATGTCATATCATTACCCCTTCATCATAGATTTTATCGGTTCAAAACTTGCTCGGTGATGAATAGTCGGTCCATACTTAGCAAGTGCCTCTAAATGCTGTTTTGTGCCATAGCCTGCATGTTGCTCAAAGCCATACTGTGGAAACTCTTGTGCAAGCTTCTCCATATATTCGTCACGCGCCGTTTTCGCCAAAATAGAAGCTGCAGCAATCGCTAAGCTTTGTGCATCCCCTTTAATAATCGATTTCTGTGGTAAATTGATTGGCAGTGTCATGGCATCTGCTATAACAAAGTTCGGTTTTATTTTTAGTGTCTCTAAACTTGTGACCATTGATTGTTTCGTTGCCTCATAAATGTTGATGTCATCGATTACTTTAGTATTTTGAAAATGTATGCTATAGCTTATTGCATGCTCCCTTACTAACTTACTCATTTTTTCTCTTGTTTCTTTTGACAGTTGTTTAGAATCATTTAAGCCTAGCAATGCCTGACAATTTTCAGGTAGAATTACGGCTGCGGTAACGACAGGGCCTGCTAATGGTCCACGCCCAGCCTCGTCTATGCCAGCAACTAGCTGGCCAAATTGTGCATCAAATGCAATTTTCGCATCATGCTCCCGTTGTAATTGTTGCTTTTTTTCCATGCGCTTTAAAAACTGCTGCCACGCTTTCTGTACGCCTGCTCGTCCGTCTTGCTGGACGGTATCCATCCACGGCTCATGTGCTGTAGCAGCTTTTAAAGCAGTTGTAATTTCTTTTATTGTTTGCATTGTAGTATTACCTCATCTCTCTTATGTATATCGGCTTGTTTTTTTAATTATATAACAAAATAAAGATAGGGCTTGTAAGGAAAGAAATGCATTTCCCTACAGCCCTTTTTCATTTCTGTAAAATTATAAATTATATGTTATTTCCTGTATCCTAGCAAGAGAAAATTTTATTGCTGCATAATACGATATAAAAAAGCCACGAACTGTGCACGTGTCACATGCTCATTTGGTCGAAATTTACCATTATCTCCAAGCGCGATCCCTTCACGCTCTAGCACAGCAATATAACCTGCACTCCAATGATGACTATCTACATCGGCAAATGAACTTGTGCCCTCTGGTGTTAAACCTAGTACACCAACAAGAATCTTCGCAAGTTGCGCGCGCGTCATCTTTTCTGTTGGTCGGAAAGCCCCATTTGTCCCATCAATAATTCCTGCCTGTTGCAACGTAATAATCGCATCATAATAAGGATGTGTTGAGGAAACATCAGAAAAATCATGTGTTGCTCGTAGTGGTTTAAATGGAAACGCTCTTGTCAATAGTGCCGCTACGTGCATACGGCTAATCGGTACATTCGGACGGAAAGTGCCATCCTCATAGCCTTGAATAATGCCTAGTTTGACTAGCTCTTCAACCATCTCGTTTGCCCAATGATGATCCATATCACTGTAAGTTACTACTGGCTTTGGCAGTTGTGGTTGCTGAGGTTCTTGTGGTGTTTCGGATTCTTCCACTGGCAATGCAGTCCATTTCGCATAAAGCGCTATATTCTCACGAACAAGTGTCTCTTTACCCCACGGTTTTGTAAACGCTGCATCCAGATACCAGCCATCAAAACGGAAACCTTCTTTTGTTGGGATAGGTAATTCGCTCACCTTTGTATTGTATGCAATTTCGATTGGTACTAGCGTTGTGCCACCATTTGTATCCAGTGTGATTTTTACAGGTGCTGGGGATAAAATATTATCGTTTGGTGATATGGTGCCATCACCTAAATTTGGTGAGCTTGCTAATTTTACCTGTACCTTTGCTACACTACTCTTTGCTGTGGCTGTCTTGCTACC